>JAENJB010000009.1 GCA_016844565.1 Dehalococcoidia bacterium | reverse complement strand
TGGCGAATTCATCAATGCCAGGGTTGACCTGATACTGGCCAACGACATCACTGCGCCGCTGGCGATCAAGGAGTTCCACCGTCTCGGGGTACCGAAGGTCTTTGACCCTAAGAAGGTAGTCCTCGTGCCCGACCACTTTGTTCCCAACAAGGATATAGCATCCGCCGAACAGGTCAAAATCATGCGCAGCTTTGCCCGGGAGCAAGGAGCCATCTATTTCGAAGTGGGTCAGATGGGCATCGAGCATGTGCTGATTCCGGAGCAGGGACTAGCTTTGCCCGGGCAGGTCATTATTGGCGCCGATTCCCACACCTGCACCTACGGTGCACTGGGTGCGTTCGCCACAGGAATGGGCTCTACCGACATCGCCGCCGCCATGGCCACCGGCGAAATCTGGATGAGAGTGCCCCCGACAATCAAGTTCATCTACCACGGGGCGCTGCCCAAATGGGTGGGAGGCAAAGACCTTATCCTCTTCACCATAGGTAAGATCGGTGTGGACGGAGCCCTCTACGCCGCCATGGAATTCGCCGGCGAAGCGGTCAATGCCCTGCCCATGGACGGCCGTTTCACCATGGCCAACATGGCCATCGAAGCTGGGGCAAAGGCGGGTATCTTCGCCGTGGATGGCAAGACCACCGCCTATCTGCAGCAGCGGGCCAGACAACCATACAAAGTCTACTACGCGGACAAGGATGCCCAGTATTCTCAGGTCGTCGAGTACGATGTCTCTCAACTTGAACCGCAGGTTGCCTTCCCCCCACTGCCGTCCAACACCAGGCCCGTCAGTCAGGCAAAGGACATCAAGATTGACCAGGTAGTTATCGGCAGTTGCACCAACGGCCGTTTGACCGACCTACGGGCGGCGGCGGAAGTCCTAAAAGGGAAACTCGTGCACCCGGAGGTCCGATGCATCGTCATCCCGGGGTCCCAGCAAGTCTACCTGCAGGCCCTCAAAGAGGGTCTGATCGAGACGTTCATCCGTGCCGGAGTAGCAGTGAGCACGCCGACCTGCGGCCCCTGCCTCGGTGGCCACATGGGCATTCTGGCCGCTGGTGAAAGGTGCATCTCTACCACCAACCGCAACTTCGTCGGCCGCATGGGCAGCATCAAATCCGAGGTTTACCTCGCCAGTCCAGCGGTCGGCGCCGCCAGCGCCATCGTGGGCCGCATCGCCAGCCCGGAGGAAGTACTCTAATGAGCTTGAAGGGTAGAGCCCATAAGTACGGCGCCGACGTCAACACCGATGTCATCATTCCGGCGCGCTACCTCAACGTTTACGAGCCCGACGAACTCGCCAAGCACTGCATGGAGGACATAGACCCTGACTTCGTCAACAGAGTGCACTCGGGGGACATTATCGTGGCCGAAACCAACTTCGGCTGCGGCTCATCCCGCGAGCATGCACCCCTGGCTATCAAAGCCAGCGGCGTGTCAGCCATCATAGCCAGGAGCTTCGCCCGCATCTTCTTCCGCAACGCCATCAATATCGGCCTGCCCCTCCTTGAATGCCCCGAGGCAGTCGACGGAACGGAGAGCGGAGACTTGCTGGAGGTCGAGCTCGTCAGCGGCAAGATAAGGAACCTCACTAAGCGCAAGAGCTTCACCGCCCGCCCATATCCTGACTTCATGCTCGAACTGGTCGAGGCCGGTGGTCTCATCGAGCACACGAGAAAGAAACTGGCAGAAAAGGGAACTTGATATGCAATTCAGACTGACGGTCCTTCCCGGGGACGGCATCGGCCCTGAAGTCATGGAGGAAGCCATACGGGTGCTGCACACGGTGGGCGAGCGCTTCCATCATCATTTCGACCTCCACAACGGCCTCATCGGTGGTATAGCCATAGATAGGGAAGGGGCCGCCCTTTCTTCAGAGACCATTGAGATGTGCCGCCGGAGCAACGCCGTTCTCCTGGGCGCAGTGGGTGGCCCAAAGTGGGATGACCCCCAAGCGCCGGTCCATCCCGAGGACGGGCTGCTGTCCCTGCGCAAGGGCCTGAAGCTGTTTGCCAACCTGAGACCGGTCAAAGTGTTCCCCACGCTCGTCAATTGCACCACCCTCAAGCCGGACGTGATAAGGGGCGTCGACCTGGTGGTGGTACGCGAGCTTACGGGGGGGCTCTACTTCGGCAAGCCCAAGAAGCAGTGGACCACGGCTCGAGGCAGGAAAGCAGTCGATAGCATGCTCTACAGCGAGCAAGAGATCGAGCGCATCGCCCGGGTGGGCTTCGAGCTGGCTCGCACTCGGCGTAAGAAGCTCGCCTCCGTGGACAAAGCGAATGTTCTGCAGTCTTCGCGCCTATGGCGGCAGGTGGTAACAGAGCTCGCTTCCGAATACCCTGACGTGCATTTGGACCATGTTCTGGTAGACGCCTGCGCCATGAGGTTGATTCAGCGTCCCACCGACTTCGATGTCATAGTAACCGAGAACACCTTCGGCGATATCCTGACGGATGAGGCTTCAATGCTGGCCGGGTCAATGGGCATGTTGCCGTCGGCGAGCCTGGCCGGCGTCCCCCGATCAGGCAAGCGGACCTTTGGACTATACGAGCCCATCCATGGCAGCGCACCGAAGAGAGCCGGCCAGGACATGGCAAACCCCATTGCTACCATCCTCAGCGTGGCGATGATGCTCAGGCACTCCCTGGCTCTCGAACAGGAAGCCAGCCTTATCGAGACGGCCGTCTCCCGCGTCCTGGAGGAAGGCTATCGTACCTATGATATAATGGAGGACGGCAAGCAGCGGGTGGGGACAAAGGAGATGGGGGAACTCATCACGGCTAGGCTCTGAGCCATCCTACTGACGAAAGAACCGTAAACCGATGCCACGCATTGTTCTATATGATACCACCCTTCGCGACGGCGCGCAGCGCGAGGGCATATCCTTCAGCGTACAAGACAAGCTCAAGATAGTCCGGAAACTGGATGACCTCGGCATACATTATATCGAGGGCGGATGGCCAGGCTCCAACCCTAAGGACACCGAGTTCTTCCAGAGGGCTCCATCGCTGGGATTGAAACACTCGGTCCTGGTGGCTTTTGGCAGCACCAGAAGGCCGAAGACTAAAGTGGATGGAGAGCCCACCATACGCGCCTTGCTTGAGGCCAGAACCGGGGTGGTCACTATCGTGGGCAAGACCTGGGACCTTCATGTCACCAGCGTGCTCCAAACCACTCTGGAGGAAAACCTCCGCATGATCGCTGATTCCGTTGCCTTCTTGAAGGCAAACGGGCTCACCGTCTTCTTCGACGCCGAGCATTTCTTCGATGGCTACAAGGCTAACCCCAACTATGCCCTGGAGACACTTGGAGCTGCGGCGCGGGTAAAAGCAGATTGTCTGGTGCTCTGCGATACTAATGGCGGCTCATTACCTTCAGAAGTAATGAAGGCCGTCAAAACAGTACAGCAGAGATTCCAGCTCCCCCTGGGCATCCATGCTCACAACGATGCTGAGCTGGCTGTAGCCAATAGCCTGGCAGCAGTGCAAGCGGGAATCACCCAGGTACAGGGGACCATCAATGGCTACGGTGAGCGATGCGGCAATGCCAACCTCTGCTCCATCATACCGGCCTTGAAGCTCAAGATGGGCATAAACTGCCTCAGCCGCGAGAGATTGGCCAAGTTGACCGAGGTGTCTCATTTCGTCAATGAAATAGCCAACCTGAGCCCCGATACTCACCTGCCCTATGTGGGGGCTAACGCCTTCACCCACAAAGCCGGCTACCACGTTTCGAGCATCATCAAATGCAAGGATAGCTACCATCACATCAAACCCGACCTGGTGGGCAACAAGCACGAGGTGCTCATCTCCGAGCTATCCGGCAAGGCAAACATCAGGTATAAGGCGCGCGAAAGAGGCATCGCCGCTTCTCTGGATGGCGAGCGTGCACAGCGAATAGTGGAGCAGATCAAGGAGCTGGAAAGTCGCGGTTTCCAGTATGACGGCGCCGAGGCCTCCTTCGAACTCCTCGTGCACCGCAGTGAGCCGTCCTACCATCCTCCGTTCGAACTGGTCGATTTCATGGTGGTTGTCGAGAAGAGGCGACGGCCCCCCTCCGCTGCCAATGGGGAAGAGATAATGGCGGAGGCAACGGTGAAGGTGAAGGTAGGCTCTCAGGTCATGCACACCGCCGCCGAGGGCAACGGCCCCGTCAACGCCCTTGACCAGGCCCTGCGCAAGGCCCTGCTCAGCTCGTATCCCGAGCTGGCCTCCATCAAGCTGGTGGACTATAAGGTCCGCATTCTCGAAGAGACCGCCGGCACGGGCTCCCAGGTGCGCGTGCTTATCGAGTCCAGCGATGGCAAGCAGATATGGCGAACAGTCGGCAGCTCGTCCAATATTATAGAAGCTAGCTGGCTGGCGCTTGCGGATAGCCTGGAATATGCGCTCTTCAGGCGGGCCGGGAAAGCAACAATCAGCCACGCTTCCCCGGCGGCATAACATGCAGAAGGCTCTAACACCTCCTCCACCACAACACTTTCTGCAAACCAGGGAGTGCGATTAGTCCCGATTACGTCTGGATTCGCCCTCAGCTTGTCGAAGGGCTCATCACGAACGGCACCGACCTCATCCTGCGGCGGTTCCAAAACAACCTCAAATCATGCCCAATTGACATATGATTCACTGATGCTTTATCCTTGCATGCGACCAGATAGACATAGAAGGGGGGAACCTGACTTGGAGACCAAGACAATTGATACCGACGTGCTGATCATCGGTGGCAGTTCCGCCGGCCTCTGGGCCGCTATCAGAGCCAGGGATTTCTCTCCCCGCGTCACCCTCGTAGACAAGGGCATCGTAGCCAGCGCCGGAGTCAGCACTTTCATCCACGTGGTTGGCGCTCCGCTAGCCGAAGAAGATGTCCTGCCGGCTTTGAGAGAGATCGTGGAGCGCTCCACCTATCTTACGGAGCAGACCCGCATGGAAGTGCTGTTGCGGGAGATGGGTGACCGTTTCCGCGATATGGAGAAATGGGGCGTCCCCTTTGAAAGGGATAGCTCGGGAAAGATCATCACTGCCAAGAGAATGGGCCAGAAGGTCACCTCCTGCGTCTTTATCAATGGCCGGCCGATGATGCAGACCCTGAGGGAGCAGGCTCTGAAAAGAGGAGTCCAATTCGTTGAGAGGGTAATCGCCACTGACCTTCTCACCTCCGACGGGTTGCAGCCAACAAAAGGCCAAGTAGTCGGGGCAGTCGGCTTCCACACCATCACCGGGCAGCCGTATCGCTTTCGTGCTAAGGCAGTCATCATAGCCAGCGGCCTAGTTAGCGGTAAGCTTCATATAGGGTATACCGATGGAGTGACCGGGGACGGTCAGGCCATGGCCTTCCGGGCGGGGGCCGAGCTGCAGAGCATGGAAATGATAACAAACCCCGCCTTCCCTCTCTGGGAGCGCAAGTTCTGCACGGGCGGTCAGGGCGAGTACATGAATGCCGGCGCCAGGGTCGTCAACAAGAGCGGCGAGGACATCATCCCCAAGTACGGGCCCGACAAGGCAAAACCTTTCCTGACCAGAATACAGCTCTGTCAGGCAGCCGCCAAAGAGATCATAGACGGACGGGGCCCGGTGTACTTCGATATGAGACATCTGACCGACGGGGATATGGAGATCATGCGCCACGTCCTCCCGTCGGCTATGAAGGCCTTCGATGAGCAGGGTATAGACCTCCAGAAACAGCGCATTGAGACCACGCCCATAGTCCCCTACGTTTGCGGCGGGGGCGAGGGCGGTATCAGGGTCAACCTTCAAAGCGCATCGACCATCCCCGGTCTCTATGCTGCCGGCTGTGCGTCCTTCACTTCCGGAAATCACTCCTATATCATCGGCATTGCCCAGTCCTTTGGCTTCGTCGCAGGCTACCGTGGGGGAGAGGCTGCCGGCAAGCGGGCTGCAGCGGCTGGCGAAGCGGAAATAAGAGCCGAGCAGGCAGACGGTTTCATCAAGGAAGCCCTGGCTCCCTTGAAAAGGAAGAGTGGCCCACGTCCTGATAAGATATACCTGTCGCTGAACAAAGTGTTTATCCCGTATCCTTTCAGTTTCTTCAAACATGAGACGCGGATAAAGACCAGCCTGGCGGAGATAGCCAGAGTGCAGAAAGAGGAACTGCCGCGGGTAAGCGCCAGGGACGTGCATGAGCTGGTCAAGGCCAATGAGGCCAGGAACTACGCCACCCTTTTGGAGTTGCTCTTTCGCTGCGCCCTGGAGAGGAAAGACAGCCGTATTGGTCATTACCGTGAGGAGTACCCTTATCGAGATGATGTTGACTGGCTGAAATGGAGTATCATTCGCCAGGAGCGAGACGGCCTTGCTTTGAGGTTCGAACCCGTGCCCGTGGAACAGTACCCGGTCAAGCTGGAAAAACGAGCACGCATCGACCCGCCGGTGAAACTCTCTTAGTGTCCAAATAAAAAGGAGGTGTGTCCATGGCTACCAAGAAGACCACGCCAGCAAAGAAAGCCCCCGCAGCCGCCGCAGCGAAAAAGAAGGCTGCCGCTCCGGCCAAAGCCGGGGCCAGCAAGGGGGCAAAGTACTCCTGCGAGGTCTGCGGCCTCGTGGTCACGGTGGATGAGGTATGCGGCTGCGTTGATGTCTGCGACATAGTGTGCTGCGGCGAGACGATGGCGCCCGCCAAGAAACCGGCGAAGAAAAAAGCAGCCAAATAGCCCGACTCCGAACAGGCGCGCTTACCCACATAGCGGGGCTACGGTGTTAGCTCACTGTCACCATGGAGCCTTCCTCTGTCTTGACGACGTCAAGGCGGACGGGGAAGGCATCCTTGAGTTCTTCGATATGGGTAATGACAATTATCTTGTCGAACTCGTCCTGAATGGAGTTGATAGCCTCGACCAGCTTCTCCCTACCGGAGACATCCTGGGTGCCAAAACCCTCATCGATGACGAGCGTACGCATCGGAGCGCCGGCACGCCGGGCCAGGACCTTCGATAGGGCGAGACGCAGGGCTAAATCAATGCGAAAAGCCTCACCCCCGCTGAACATCTCGTAGCCGCGCGTGCCCAGTTCATCGGCCACCTTGATATCAAATGTCTCCACGGTACCTTTCCCCGATTTCGTCGGCCTCTGGGTATCGATTCTAAGCGAAAACCGGTTGTCGCTCATGAGCTGGAGAAGACGATTGGCCTCTTCCTCTATCTCCGGCAGCGCCAACTCGATGACCAGGGCCTGGATGCCTTTCTTGCCAAAAGCCTCACTCAGCTCCCGGTAGATACCCTCCTCCTCCCGGGACTCCTGCAACAGTCTCACCTTGTTCCTCTTCGAATCCAGCAACTCAACACACCGCCTTAGCTTCTCCTCCAACCCCCCTACCCTCCGGCGCTCATCAGCCAATTCACGTCCAAGTCGCTCATGTTCGCGAGCGGCCACCCCGAGTTGTTTTTCGACTTGCGGCAGAGATGATATCTCTCTCTTCAAGGCCTCCACTCTCACGCTATCGCTCTCTATCTCGCGCTTAAGCCTGGCAACCTCCTCCTCAGCCATCCCCAGCGATTGCCTTACCTGAGGCAAGACCTTATCAGCCTCATCCAGCGCCCGGTATGCCGCCTCGTATCCCTCACACTTCCTCAGCAGCTTCTGCGCCTCCCCGTGCTTGCCGTTGTCGTACCCCAATTCTCCCAGTTGCAGCTCTCGCTCTCGCAGCGCTGTCTGCTGAGCATGCGCATAGTCCTTCCTCTCCAGAACACGCTCCAGCCCTTCCAGCTTCTTCTCCCACTCCGCCATCTTTCGAGCAGCCTCAGTAGCTCCCTGAATCTGGTTCTCCAGCAATACCATTCGCTGCTTGATGGCACCCTCGCGGCTTATCAGCGTCTCAAGCTCACTGACCTCACGAGCTATCTCCTCTTGCTGCCCCGCCAGACCCTGCTGCTCGGCCTGATTGCTCTTCACAGCCTTCGACCCGGATAACAGCTCATCGCGATACTTGCCCTCCAGCCGCCGTATCCCGTCTACCCCCAGCTCGGTCTCACATAACGGGCAACGGGCCTCGCCGTGAAGCAATAGAGCGAGTTTCTCTTGAACCGCCTTCGTCTCCCTCCCCAGCCGGACAGATTCGGAGCGCAAGCTGGTGAGTTCCGATCGCAGCTCCTGCATTCTCAGGTTCTTCTGCCGCTGCGCTTCCTCAGAGTGAGTCAGACCTGCCAGCTGGCCCTTCAACTCCGCCAGTTGTCTCTCGAACGCTGGCAGCTGAGCGACCTTCGCGCTCTCCTGGGAAAACCAGCTCCTGGCTATCTTTATCTCGGCGGCCACATCTTCCCGCGCCCGGGCTATCTCCTTCTCCATGACAACCACTTCTTCTCTCACTCGCGTATGCTGCTGAAGCCTCTCGTTCCATTCATCAACAGACTTCCTGGCCGCCTGAAACTGCTCATAACCATTTTCAACTGTCTCGCGCTCCTGCAGAAGTCCTTCGTAGGCCTCGATCTTCGAGCGATGCTCTTTCGCCTGCCCCTGCCGTCGGATCAACTCCAAGCTATCATTATGTAACCTCTTCTCCGTCTCAAGGAGCGTTACGCGCCCACCTTCCAGACTATCCCGCTCGCTACGCAACTTATGTAGCTCCGCCTCTCTGGCCTGCACCTCGCCCTCCAACAGTTGCACGTGTACTCTGGCTTTCTCGAACTCGCTCTCGTACTCATCCCTCTTGCCAAGCTCAACATCTATGTCAGCGATGGACTTCTCCAGGTTCTCCCCTTCTCCCTGCTTTGACCGCGCCATCTCTCTCGCACCTTCACCCACTTTATCGTAGAAGGAAAGGCCCAGGATGCTGGACAGCACCTCTTTTCGCTGGGCGGGCTGTTTCAGAGAGAACTCATTTGCCCGACCCTGAATCAGGAACGAGCTATTGATGAACGTCTGATAGTCCATGCGCAGCAGGTCAAGCAGTTTCTGCTGTGTTTGTTGACGGCTGTCTCCGGTGATAGATTTGAATCCCTCTGGTGTGGCCACCTGAAGTTCCAAACTGGCCTGTCTTGTGCGCATCGGCCCCGCCATGGCATGCTTTCGGATTACGCGATACCTTTGTTCGCCCACCGCAAATTCGAAGTCTACCTCCATCTCGATCTGTCCCTGGTGAATCAGTTCGTCATCATCCTTAGCCCGTGATTCCCCCCACAACGCCCATGTGACAGCATCCAGCAACGCTGACTTGCCGTGGCCATTCGCACCTGAAAGACAGGCTAGGTGGAAGGATTCGAAGGAAAGGGGAGGCATCTTCTCCCGGTAGCACATAAAATTTCGCAGGGTAAGCAGCAACGGTATCATTTCAACTCTCGAAGACCAGTCTGGCGTTTTGTCCGATTTCTATTGTAGCATATCCATTTCCAGACGACGCTCAGCTTGACGCTATCGCCCGACTCTCCTAAAATGCAGGTTTGAGAATGATATGTTTGAGACTCTGACCGAAAGGCTCACCGAGGTATTCCGCAAACTCGGCGCGAAGGGCAAACTAAGCGACAAGGACATCGATGAAGCGCTGCGCCAGGTCCGTCTGGCGTTGCTGGAGGCCGATGTCAATTTCAAAGTGGTCAAGAGCTTCACCGACCGGATCCGCGACCGTGCTCGAGGAGCTGAAGTCCTGGAGAGCCTCACGCCGGCCCAGCAGGTGATCAAGCTCGTCAACGAAGAGCTCATCTCTACCCTGGGACAGACGCCCAGCCGCCTGACACCTTCGCCAGTTCCTCCATCACCCGTGATGCTCGTTGGCCTGCAAGGATGCGGCAAGACCACCACGGCCGCCAAGCTGGCTCTTCAACTCAGACAATCCGGACACTCCTCTCTGCTCGTGGCCGCTGACGTCCACCGTCCTGCCGCAGTCCAGCAGCTCATTACACTGGGACAGCAACTCCAGGTCCCGGTCTTCGCCGGACAGACAGGCTCCACCGCTCCGGAGATTTGCCGCGATGCTGTCAATAGGGCCAGAGAGCTGGCTGTGTCTTGGCTAATCGTGGACACCGCGGGGCGCCTGCATGTAGATGAGGACATGATGATCGAGATGGTCCAGATCAAGGATACGCTGAAACCGGCTGAAGTCATCCTCATCGTGGATGCCATGACCGGCCAGGACGCAGTGCGCGTCGCCGAGGAATTCCATGCGCGGGTCGGGCTGACCGGACTTATCCTGACCAAGCTGGATGGAGATGCCCGGGGCGGAGCGGCATTGTCCATCAGGGCTGTTACCGGCGTCCCAGTGAAGTTCATCGGCCTCGGGGAGAAACTGGACGCCCTTGAAGTCTTCTACCCTGAGCGATTGGCCTCACGAATCCTGGGCATGGGGGACATGCTCACGCTCATCGAGAAGGCAGAGAAGAGCTTCGATGTGAAACGCGTCCAGGAGATGGAGAAGAAGCTATCTTCCGCGCGCTTCGACCTCGAGGACTTCCTCGAGCAGATTAAGGCCGTCAAGAAGATGGGTTCTCTGAGCCAGCTTGCCGAGATGCTTCCCGGCTTCAGCAAGGTCGCCGGCCGCCTGACGCCGGATATGCAGGACAAGCAGGAAAAGCAACTCAAAAAGATGGAATCGATGATAAACTCGATGACCCCCGAAGAGCGCCGCCATCCAGACGTCATCGGCGGGAGCAGAAAGAGACGCATCGCCCGCGGTAGCGGCACAACCCCCCAGGATATCAACCAGTTCCTGAACCAGTTCTTTCAAATGCAAAAGATGCTCAAGCAGTTCAACGCCAAGAAGGGCGGCAAGCCATTTCCCTTCTTCCGCTAAGCTCCGGTTCTATTTGGTGAGAACGCTCTACCACTACTCCAGGTAGTCCTTGAGTTTCCGGCTTCGCGACGGATGTCTCAGTTTCCTGAGCGCCTTGGCCTCGATTTGCCGTATCCTCTCCCTGGTGACGCCGAATTCGCGCCCCACCTCCTCCAGGGTCCGGCTCCGCCCATCCTCCAGGCCGAATCTCAACTCCAGCACTCTCTTCTCCCTTGCATTGAGGGTACCGAGCACATCCTCTAGCTGTTCCTTTAGCAATTGCCTCGAAGCAGCGTCTGCCGGCGGCAAAGCCGTCCGGTCTTCGATGAAATCGCCGAGATGAGTGTCCTCCTCTTCCCCGATAGGGGTCTCCAGGGAGACGGGCTCCTGAGAGACCTTCACAATCTCTTTCACCTTATCTCTCGGTATCTCCATTCCCTTGCCGATCTCATCATGGCTGGGCTCCCGCCCGTATTCCTGCGCCAGACGCCGGCTCACCCGCAGCAGCTTGTTGATGGTTTCCACCATATGAACAGGTATGCGGATAGTGCGTGCCTGATCCGCAATGGCCCTGGTAATGGCCTGTCTAATCCACCAGGTCGCATAGGTGCTGAACTTGTAACCGCGCCTGTAGTCGAACTTCTCCACAGCCCGTATCAACCCGATGTTACCTTCCTGGATAAGGTCCAGCAACGCCATTCCTCGGCCAATGTACTTCTTAGCCACACTGACCACCAACCGCAGGTTGGCTTCAATGAGATGTCTCTCAGAACGGTTGGCATCGTGCTTGACCCGGTCCAGATACCTCTTCAGAATTCGTTGCTGGGGGTGAAGCGCGGCCTCAATACCTTCTATGCCACTCTTCTTATCCATCTGCTTCCAGGTCAAAACCTCGCCTATCACTGTAAGCACGTCCCGGGACAGCAGATTCGTCACCAAAGAAAGGTTGACTATCGCCTGCTCAGCCTCGCTCTCACTCCGCCCGGTCTTCTCCACCACCGCCTTCACCAGCGAAGGAGACATTTCCCCTTCTACCACGTGTCTCAGCTTGGGCTCGGAGATAGCGTCAATCGGGGTGGCCGCCTTTACGCCAAGCTGCTTCTGCACCGCAGTGACAACCGGGGCCGAATCTCGCAAACGCCACAGCAGCATGGAGAACACATCCGCGGCAGCAGGGCTCTTCAAATGCTCCGATTGCCATTCCCCCTCAAGCCGTCTAAGATATCTACCCCCCTCCATTCTCCTCGCAAGAGACTTCTCTTCGTCACCAGTGAGAAGAGAGACCTTGCCTATCTCGCCCAAGTACATCCTCACCGGGTCATCCGTCACATCCGGACTGTCGAGCTGCAGAGCCACATCTAAGGCCGGTTCCGGCCCTCCCGCGAGCTTCGGGCCAGCCATCCATTCGTCTCCTTCCGCGGACTCCTCCTCCCACGCAGCCTCTTTGGCGATGTCCTCTTCTGTAGGACTGATGCCAACGGCCTCAGGCCACGATGAGGTTTCGCCTTCCCCCTCAACGGGAGTCTTACCCTCCTCTGGTGACCACGGTGAGGGCTGCTCTTCTTTCTTCTTGACACTCATGTTGGATTTCACTTAGTCCTTGCTCTAACTCCATGACTTCGCTCGATGAAGACATTTTGCAAACTGGCAGATGATTCTACATCCTGTTCCCCTAATCTGATCAACCGGTCGACATCGCCGGCCGCAATCGCCTCTTCAATACTGAGATTCTCTCTCACTTTCGCATTTCTCAGGAATCTCTCCTTCAAACGCGAAATGCAATCTTTCAGTGCCCCTTCGCGTTCATTCGGGATGAGTCTGGTATGTAGCTTCTCAAGGTGCTCTCTCAAAGGCTTGTCAAGCTCCTCCACCTTAACCCCACCAGACTGCAACCAGCCGAGGCATTCACGGTTCTCACTCTGCTCGAAGTAGTCCGAGGGAACGTCCTTGCAGTACCCCCGGAGCTCCGGATACCGGACCAGGAGAGCCAGGCAGTGCTCCTCCAACGGACTGCGAAAGGATAGAGGAGAAGATGCCTCGTCTTTCCCTGACTTCCTCGGCTCTTTCCTGTCCTGACCGGCTTGACCCCTTATCCCCGCCTGGATGAGACGTTCATCAACATTCACCATACGGGCCAGCTTTTGTAAGTAATGGGCGTGCCGAATCGGGTCCTTTATCCCGTCGACAACCCGACCAAGGTCCTTCACCACCAGAGACTTGTCGCCCGCTCGACTCAAATCATACTTACCAGCTACCACCTCGAAGATATAGTCCACCATCGGCACGGCGCTATCCACCAGCGTGCCCCAGCGGGAAGGCTCTTCCAGGATGATTTCATCCGGATCCTTCCCTTGAGGAAGGACGGCTACTCTTATTTCTGCATCCAGCACGTTTTCCAGCACCACCACACCACGAGCGTTCGGAATAGGGACCGCTTTCTGGTCAAAGGCTCGAGCAGCTACTTCAACCCCCCTGAGGGTAGCCGCCTCACCGGCGGCGTCTGCATCAAGCGCAAGGATCAGGTTAGTCGTCAACTTCTTTAAAGCACTAACTTGTTTCTCCGTCAGGGACGTGCCCATCGAGGCTACCACATTTTCAAAACCGTGCTGGTGGGCCATAAGCACGTCCGGGTAGCCCTCCACCACCACCGCCAGGTTCTGTTTTCTGATGCTCGCCCTGGCACGGTCAAGCCCATACAGTGTGCTGCTCTTATCAAAAAGCGCGGTCTGTGGAGAGTTAAGATATTTCGGCTGCGCTTCCCCAAATGCGCGTCCCCCGAAGCCAATCACGCGGCCGTTGCTGTCCCGTATAGGGAACATCAGCCGGTGGCGGAACCGGTCATGTTTGCCACCACTCTCCCCCTCCAGCACCACCCCGGCTGCCACCTGGTCGCTCTCGGCAAATCCCTTCCCAGCCAGGTATTTCAGCAGCGTATCAACGCTACCGGGGCTGAAGCCTAGCTGGAAACTGGCAATTGTCTCAGATGAGAAGCCTCTCCCGGCCAAGTAACCGCGAGCCCCCTTAGCCATCGTGGAGTTGACCAAGACATCGTGATAGTAGGCGGCCGCAGCCTCGTTAATCTGAAACAGCTTCTCCCTTTCCTTATCCTCCTTCCGCTCCCCTTCCTCCCTCTCCAGCATCACCCCGGCCCTTTCTGCCAGTTGCCGCAATGCCGTGCCAAAATCGATATTGTCCTTCCTCATCACGAAAGAAAAGACGTCGCCGCCCGTGCCGCAGCTGCCAAAGCAATGCCAGCTCTGCCGGTCAGGAAACACAAAGAAAGAGCCATGCTTCTCGGCATGGAACGGGCACAGGGCCCGGAAATTGCGCCCTGCCTTCTGAAGGGACACCGACTCACCAATCACCTCGGTGATGTCTACCTTGTGCTTGATGTCTTCGATAATGCTCATCGTTCTTCGCTTCGAGTTTCTTCCCCGGAACTATTCCATCGATACCAGGTCCCCGGACAGTCCCAGAGCGTACTGGTCGGTCATGCCCGCGATATAGTCAGCCACCCTTCGTTCCACGCTTTCCCGCCGGCAATTATATTCTTCCGGCAACTTTTCTTCATGCTCCATAAAGAAAGACCAGAGAGACTTCACCACCGTTCTGGCACGCTCTGTTTCCTGACTGCGCGTAATACGGTCATAGACCTGCTCGAAGAGAAACCGCCGCAATTCCTCGGTGACCTCCTGAACGGACGGGCTCATGCCAATAACCGGCGTGCGCTCCCCACCATCTAGCCCACTGGCCGACCACGAGAAGTCGATGATGTCACTCACCAGCGCATTGATCCGCGCCGAAGAAGAGGCTCCCAGCAAACGGTGCACTGAATTCGGCAGAGCTTCCTCGGTGATGAGTCCAGCCCTGATGGCATCCCCGATATCATGATTGATATAGGCCACTACATCAGATATCTTGCACACTTCGCCTTCCAGGGTACCGACCGGCCCCCACGATTCACCCAATATATACGTCCCGGATTTCGAGTGATTCAGGATACCGTCTCTGACCTCCCAGGTGAGGTTCAGTCCTCTCCCCTCTTTCTCCAGGATATCCACCACTCGGAGGCTTTGCTCATTATGCCTGAACCCGGATGGGAGAAGCTCGGTCAGCACCTCCTCTCCGATATGGCCAAAGGGGGTGTGTCCCAGGTCGTGCCCCAGGGCAATGGCTTCGGTCAGGTCCTCGTTGAGGTTAAGGGCCCTGGATAAGGTGCGAGCGATCTGCGCCACTTCCAGAGTATGGGTGAGGCGGGTGACATAGTGGTCACCCAGAGGCGCCATAAACACCTGGGTCTTGTGCTTCAGGCGGCGAAACGCCTTGGCATGGATGATACGGTCACGGTCCCGTTGAAAGGCTGTCCGGATGGGACACGGCTCTTCCAACTCGCTCCTGCCACGAGAGAGCTTGCTTCTAACGGCGTAAGGAGAAAGGCTCTCCTCCCTGGCTTCGACTCTCTCCCTGATTCCCTTGAGATGAACCATACAAGCTCGCGGCGCTAGTGGGCCAGCTAACCTCGCCTCCACTTCCGAGATCATCCGCCTGGTCTTGTCAATCATGTCCGGGCTGACGGATACCGACGTGATGCCCCATCTCACCAGCTTCTCAGTAAGCTCAGGATATACGGATGGCGCCTGCCCGCAAATGGATGCGGTTATGCCCTTCCTGACCGCCGTCTTGACAGCCTTCTCCAGGGCCAACAGAACCGCCTCATTTCGCTCATCGAATTTCTCCGCCAGCCGAGCATTATCCCGGTCTATCCCCAGAATAAGCTGGGTGAGGTCATTGGAGCCAATGGAAATGCCATCAATCCCGGTATCGATGAACTCCTCTATCAGGAAGATGTTGGAGGGGACCTCCACCATCATCCAGAGCTTGAAGTTCTCGGAGCGAGTCAGCCCTTCGGCCTCGAGCACCGCCTTTGTTTGCACCATCTCCGCTATCGTCCGCACGAAAGGAATCATCACCCAGAGGTTGTTGTACTCCGCGCGCACCCTCTTTATGGCCTCGATCTCCATCTTGAAGGCATCCATCTCTTTCACGTACCGCGAACAGCCCCGGTAGCCGATCATGGGATTCTCTTCCAACCTCTCAAACTCCTCGCCACCCTTCAGATTGCGGTACTCGTTCGTCTTGAAGTCGCTGGTGCGGTACACCACCGGGCGCGGATGAAAAGCCTTCGCAAAGGTCAGCAGACCGGTGGCCAGACGGTCCACAAACTCCTTCTGTCTGCCCTGTTTGATGACGTAAAGCGGGTGCTCTCCAATCTGCGCCATTATAAATTCAGCGCGCAGGAGACCCACGCCATCCACATAGCGCTCAGCCACTTTCTCCGCCAACTCCGGCTCGGCCAGGTTCACATAGACCTTGGTCTTCGTCTCAATCCGTATTGCCGAAGAGGAAGGAGTGAAGACATAATTCCTATCAACAACTTTGCCTGAATAGACATTGCCCCGAGAGCCATCCACTGTTACCCATTGCTGGTCGCCCAGGACCCGAGTAGCCTGACCGGTACCCACCACACAGGGTATGCCAAGCTCGCGGCTAACTATGGCGGCGTGAACAGTGCGCCCTCCCTCATCGGTGACAATGGCCGATGCGCGCTTCATCGCCGGAACGAAATCCGGCGACGTCATCCTGGCCACCAGAACATCGCCCTTAGCTACCTTATCTATCATGGAAGGGTCAGAAACAATCCTAACCGGGCCGCCTGCTATCCCCGGACTGGCGGCCACCCCCTGCAGCAAAGGAGGAGCGGTTATCTCCGGCAGAGCTCCGATCCCGGATGTCTTGTCCAGGGTGGTAACCGGACGGGACTGGAGGATGTAGATATGGTCATCCTCTTTGGCCCACTCAATGTCCTGGGGAAACTTGTAGTGCTCCTCGATTCTCTTGCCGAGCTGGGCCAACGCCAGTATGTCCTCGTCAGCTAGTTTCTGGGTCCGCTGCCGGTTGGTCGCTACCGGCACCCTGACATTAATCTCTCCGTCCACCCCGGGTTTCTTCCGGTTCAACCGGAGCTGCCACTCCTGCCGGTGGATGGTCTTGCTCGTAATCTTGAAGTCCGTCTTGTCTATGATGTACAGGTCGGGCGTGACCTGTCCCGAGACAATGGCCTCTCCAAGCCCGTAGATGGCCTCAATCAGAATCTTGTTCCTGTCACTGGTCAGCGGCTCCACGGTGAACAACACACCCGAGACCTTCGCCTGCACCATCTTCTGCACCGGCACCGCGATACCCACTTGAAGATGGTCAAAACCGTGTTGCACCCGGTAGAAAATGGCAGTGG
Organism: Dehalococcoidia bacterium; assembly: GCA_016844565.1. Taxonomy (GTDB): domain Bacteria; phylum Chloroflexota; class Dehalococcoidia; order JAENJB01; family JAENJB01; genus JAENJB01. Next base: position 9,081 of record JAENJB010000009.1, on the reverse strand, counting down.
GCTCGAAAAGGGAGGCCCAGCAGCCTCTCACTGCCTCTATGACACCGTTCTCTCCCTCGACATTGAGGAATGTACGCTGCTGTCCTGCAAACGAAGCTTCCGGCAGGTCCTCAGCAGTAGCCGAAGACCGTACTGCCACCAGCCCCTCGCCCATTTCATGGTAGTACCGTCTGATCTCATCACTGAGGCTTGTGGGCATCTCGCACTGAGAGATATTCTCCTGGATTTGAGAGGCCACCTGTCGCAATTGCTTGCCATCGCTCGAATCAAGCCCCTCAAGCAAATCCCGGGCCATCCTGATCAGGCCGGCCCCTCGCATGAACTCGAAATACGCCTCAGCGGTAACGATAAACCCGGGAGGGACTGGCATCCCCGCCCGGCTCATCTCGCCAAGATTAGCGCCCTTGCCACCGGCCAGTGCGATATCTCCCTGGCCCACCTCGCTAAACCAGGCGATGAGCTTGCCGTCCGTGCTCATCAGATAGCCTCCTTGTTTGATGTCACTGCTCAGGACACACCGCACTGCCGCTATCTATCCCTAGAGGGAGAACCCCATTATACCAACAATACGATTTCAACTAAAGGCCAACCCCAAGAGCCGCGACAACTACCCTTCCCACACCTCTCTGGCTTCCTCCCCCAAACGCCGCTTTGCGTCAGCACCATGCGCTAGGCCAAGACCGCGATACGAGTCAGCCGAGCCGTACTCCCGTGTCCTTATCACCACCGGGACCGGAACCGCATGGCCAAAGATAAGCGCCTGCTGCTTCGATTCCAACCTTGCCAGCACTCCTTTCAGCTCACTCTTGCCGGCCACGCCTGTCAGCACACAATCGATATCCCGCTCGTTGTCCAGCAAGCAGGTTATCTTGGTACCAAGCTGAGACATTACCTCCTCATCGATCCCGCTGGGCCGCTGGTCTATCACCAGCAGAGTCACGTTGTATTTCCTCATCTCCCGGGCTATCCTCCCGAAGATAGTCTGCTCTGCCACCTCGTGACTCAGGAACCGGTGTGCCTCTTCCAGCGTGATGACCAGTGGACGCGGAGGCTGCCTGCCCTCGCCCAGAGCCTTCTCCGTCCGCTCCACGTATTGCTCATGAATACGGCGCGTGAGCATGTTGGCCACCAGGATGTATGACTCCGGGCTGGTCACACGCCCGAACTCAAGGACGACATTCACACCCCTATCCAGATACTCCATAATCCGCTGCACGGGAAGATGGGAAGCCTCGTCCACCAGGAAAGGCAACCTCCTCAACCTTTCCATCCCCCGGAGCAAATTGCGGTAAGTGCTCTCGTGGACGTTCAGTCTTGCGAGAAGCCCGGTGGTCTCCTCTTCCGACCGCCGTGCGAGCAGGCCCGACAGCCAGCCGTCCCTGCCAAACTCGCGCGAGAACTGGTACACCGCCTGCACCGATGGTTCAGTAAGATTCAACGTCTGCCTCAGAAGCTCAATGTCCTCCGGCTCAATCTCGCCGTAACCTATCTTCACTACCCCATCCGGGCTCACCTTTCGCCGCCGGGTGCTCTCTTCGTCCAGGGTGAGAATAGCTGTCTTGGAGGGGAAGAGCTGCTTCAACCCCTTGACCTTGTAGTTAGTCTCGCTTCGCCCTTCCCATCCATACTCGCTGTGCATGTCAAAAACCAGGTTCACTGCGGCACCCTTCTGCAAGATGCCGATAAGGAGGAGCCGCGTGAGAAAAGTCTTGCCGGTACCGCTCTTGCCGAAGACTCCATTGGACCTCTTGGTCAACTCCACAAGATCAAGACATACTTGAGTCTCCATGTCGAGAGGAGTACCCAGGTAGAACCTTCTTTCATCCTCCTTGCCAAATACCAGCTCTATATCCCTCTGCGATGACTCCCAGACAGCCGAGAAGTGGGCAGGCACCGTCTTCACCGGCTTGGCGCCCTCAGCCAGGTCAATCGCCCGCCGGCCCAGCTTCACCTGCGGCGTCACATGCAGGAGCCCGTACGTGGCGCTCCCTGCCACAGCCTCGACAATAAAGGGGTCCGCGGCATCGAGCGGTGAAGATGCCAGCCGGTCGTCCGCCGCTCCCAGTTCAATTCCAGTGACCATTCCGAGGAAATAGTCCTTCTGCCCTCGAATGGTGACATAGCGGCCGACCGACATGTCCTCCACAAAGGTGGAGCGGTCCAATCTCACCTTCAGACCCATGGACAGGGAACCCTCCACCACCATACCCAACCTCTTCCCGCCCAGTTCTGCTTTCTCCGGAACTAGTTGGTTTTCAGCAGTCATTCAACAAACCGCCTATCAATGGGCGTCTTAAGGTGGATGGGGATGAGAGGTTACTGAATGACCTCATTTCAGCCTCTTCAAGAGCGAATTGAGCCGGTGCAGGTCACCACCCAGCGAAGAAGCAAGCGCCCTCCCTGCCTCCACCAGAAAAGCCCGCGGGTCGGCGTGAGCCCCGCTGGCGTAACGCAGACTGGCGCCAACCAGCTCATCCACACCCAGCAGAATCTTCGATCCCAGGATAATATCCAGAAAATCCAGTCTGCCCGAGAATTCCTCCACTTCCTTCTTCTCACACAGATGAACAAAACTGTGAATGTGACCCGGCGCCGGAGGGAGATACTGGTGCAGCAGTTCGTCCCGGTAGCCAACCACCACGGCCTCGAAATCGGTACGCAACAATTTGGTGAGCTGGGGATTGCTCTTGAAGATATCCGCTTCCTCCTCTTCTTCCTGCCCCCGGGCAATAGGACGGCGTCCCGGCTCGATGCTGCCAGTCCGGGCGTTGAAGACTATCCCATATATCATAATGGAACCGGCCCTGGTCCTCACCAGGCTGCCCAGAGGTGGAGGCTGGTGAAGCTCGTAGCACTGGGCGACGAAACTGGCCGTGCTGGCCTCAACCACTTCCCCCACACGCGACGGTTCCACTATGGCGCCGGTCATGGGTGTCAAATCCACCGGGTCCTCTTGCTGTCGCTTTTGGCCGAGCCCTTTGTCTCCATCCCCTTCTTTACCATGGTTTCCTCCACCATCTCCCAGAAGCGTTCTCGGTCGGCGCCTGTCAACACCGCCTGCTCGTGCGCCTCGCTCAACACCACCGGGTAGCCCTGTCCACGCCGACACTGGTCGTATACCAGAGCATGGGTGAGGTCGGTCTGTCCCATCTCAACCACCCAGCGCGGTACTTCCACCCTGGCTATCTCGTCGTCCACATTCAGGTAGAAGAAGCACACCTCATGCCGGCCGTAATACTTCCGGACTATAGAAGAGCGACTGTAGAAAATAGGCGACCGCTCGCCGGGCTTGAGCAGGCCGGCAAAGAGGTCGCGGTCCCTTAGACCGGCCATCCTCTCGCACTCCTTCTCCTTCCCCTCCCTGGAACAGCGGTCGCAGTCAACAGGTTCCACAGGACAGACAGCCACTCTCAGAGCATTCACCACTTCTGTATTGCCGGGAAAGCTGATATAGCTTCCCACCCCCAGCGGCCCCCTCTCTGCCAGCTGCTGCAGCTCCCCCAGGCAGGCTAGCAGTCCCGTCTCGAGCAGCTCCTGGACCACAGCCTCCGGGTAAGCCCCTCCTGTAAGGCCCCACAGAATGAGAGAGCCATCGAGCAAGGCCAAAGTGGGAGACGGTTCCGCCCTCTGCCGGACCAGGTCGCACAGCCGCCGGCACTCTTCCGCACCGCGCTTCACTCCCAGAAGCTCTCCCCGCAGGGGTTCCCCGCGGTTTCCGGACGAAGGAAGAGAGAGGACCATTTCTTCCTTGCTGGAGTACAGACGGGGCGAGTTGGACAGATGCGCCTGGGCATTCTCCCCGTAGCGAAGAGCCACCAGACCGACGTTGATGAGGTAGCAACTGGCGGTGCGATGGCGGTCGATGTCGATGTGAGAGCCGTCCGTAGCGACGACATAGAAATCCGGCGGGGTCGGCGGCAGTGGAAAGCGCTCTCCGAGACCGCTTTCGAGGCCGGCTACCAGCCACGTAGTCTTGCCGGTCTCGATCTTCCGCTTTAGCGCCTGTACGTCCAAAGCGCTCCCAAGAAGCTCCAGCGCCTCCTGCAACTGCTGCTGGTGGCGTGAGCGCTCGGCCTTCAACTCGGCCGACATGGCCTCTATCTGAGGCACCGTCTGAAACAGGTCTAATGTCATAGCCGCAAGATGGTTTGGAGTATAGCACAGGCGCGAGCAGGCAAACAATTCAACCTGGGTGATTGTTTCCTCGCCGGAGCCCTGCTATCATTGAGAGGCTGATGAGAACAGGCTTGGTCTACCATCCCATCTACCTCGAACACGACACCGGCTCTCATCCTGAGAATGCCTCCCGGCTGCGGGCGGTAGCACAGATGCTGAATGAGACCGGCCTGGAGAAACAGCTCACCGCTATCGAGCCGCGCCCGGCTACTATAGAGGAGCTCTCGCTGGTGCATACGCAGGAACTTATCTCGGATGTCCAGAGGGCTGCTCAGGAAGGGGGCGGCTGGCTTGACCCCGATACCGTCGTCTCTCCCGCCTCCTATCAGGTGGCTCTCTACGCCGCCGGCGGGGTGCTGCAGGCTCTGCTCGCCGTGATGAACGGTCAGGTCAATAATGCCTTTGCTCTCGTACGCCCACCGGGACACCATGCTACCCCCGAGCGGGCAATGGGCTTCTGTCTCTTCAACAACGTGGCTATCGCCGCCAGATACGCCCAGACGAAACTGGCCGTCGAGCGCATCCTGATTGTGGACTTCGATGTCCACCACGGCAACGGGACTCAGGATACCTTCTACGGCGACCCGCGGGTGCTCTACTTCTCCACACATCAGTACCCATTCTACCCGGGCAGCGGCAGCATCATCGAGACGGGAGAGAAAGAGGGCAAGGGTTACACCGTCAATGTGCCTCTGCCGGCAGGCTGCGGGGACAAGGAATACCGGCAGGTGCTGAATGAGGTGCTCATACCGGTTGCCAGGCGTTTCCAGCCCCACCTCATTCTGGCCTCGGCAGGCTACGACGCCCACTGGACCGACAGCATAGCCATGATGACATTGACAGTGGGCGGTTACGCCCAGATAGCCACCACGCTGAGGAAACTGGCGGACGAACACTGCCAGGGCCGTCTGCTCCTGGCTCTCGAAGGCGGCTACAACACCGCCGCCCTGGCGGCTTCCGTGAGAGCCACCTTCGATGTGCTGCTAGGAAATCCCGAATCGCCGGACCCGATGGGGAGCCCGGACAGCCAGGGGACTCCCAGGGGTTTCGACGATACCATCCTCCAGGTAAAACGGCTTCACGGCCTGGGTCCAACCTGACCCGGGGAGCTATCCCGCTCGGCACACATTACGGCGCATTGCCGGCACTCGGAGTGGCACGGCTCACAGTGGATAATGACGCTGGTGTGGGAGAGCTTCTCCTCAATGTCCTTCTCCAGGTGGTCACAAATACGGTGCGCCTCTTCCAGACTCACCGATTTCGCCATCTCCAGGTGAAGATCAATATGGCGCTCCCCGCCCGCTTTCCTGGTGCGGAGAGCGTGAAATCCCACCAGTTCCCGATAATGCTCGGTGATGCTCTCGATTATACGGTCTTCCTCTGACCGGGGCAGCCGGGTATCCACCAACCCGCCAAATGACTTGCGCGTTATGCGATAGGCTGTTCTCAAAATCAGAAAGGCGACACCTAGAGCAACCAGGGGGTCCAGTATCGTGAGTTGCTCTACTCCAAAGAGCAAGCCTAACCTGATGGCAGCCAGCCCCAGAATAACGCTCACGGAAGCGTAGATATCAGCTCTCAGGTGGTCGGCATCCGCCTCCAGAGCCAGCGAATCGGTCGCTCGTGCCACCCGGTATAGGTGACGGGCGACTAGAACATTCACCACTATGGAGATTAGCATCGCCGCCAGTCCCAGTTCGACCAGCTCGATGCTAACTCCTGTCATCATCTTCCCGACAGCCTGATAGATGATCAGGGCGGCGCCGAGGAAGATGAGAACGCCCTCCACCATGCCGGCGATGTTCTCCGCCTTCCCGTGACCGAAGGGGTGTTCCTCGTCCGCCGGGTGCCCGGCAATACGCACTCCGAAGAAGGCAATCAATGCAGCAAACAGGTCTATCACATCAACGCCGCAGTCATCTCAATGAGAATGACAAAGACGTTCGAAGCCACGGAAAGGCCGGCCGCGCCGGTTTTAGAAGACAGATTCATCACCACTCCCCCGGACCGCTGTTTGTCTTAGCTGCTGACACGCTCCGACACCACAGAGCGACTCGCCCACGGAAGGAACCTGCGCCATTCCCCCCTTTCCCAGATGACCAGCAACTGGCTGGCCACGAAAATCGAGCTGTAGGTGCCGACGATGAGACCAACAAGGAGGGCGACAAGGAAGAACCTGATGGTCACGCCACCAAATAGTAGCAGCGCTACGAGGACGAAGAGGGTGGCGAACCCGGTATTGAGGGAACGGACCAGCGTCTCCACAATGCTGTTGTTGACTGTGGTGAGGAAGTCGGTCTTGCCGGGCTTCCTAATGTTCTCACGGATGCGGTCGAACACCACGATGGTATCGTGCACGCTGTAGCCGGAAATCGTCAACATGGCGGCGATGAACATCGCGTCCACCTCTACCCCGGCTGCAATGCCCAGCACGGCAAAAGTGCCCAGCATGAAGAAGATATCGTGGAGAAGAGCCAGTATGGCGCAGGCCCCGTAGCGGAAGGGACTGGGCATGCGGCGGAAAGCCCAGGAAATGTAGAGCAGAACGAACACCGCCGCCACAGCCACAGCAATAGCTGCATTGCGCACCACCTCTCCGGCAATAGCCGGAGAGACGACGTAATAGTCAAAGGATGCAAAGCGGCCGAACCTCTTCGCCAGCGCTGTCTCCAGTTGGGCCTTCTCCGATGGCAATACCTGGCCCGCCTGGTCCCGTTGTACATCCTGTTTCAGCTCTCTCATCCTGACCAGAAAAGCGGGAGCACCCGGCTTCTCCAATGGCGCAACAGAGATATCGCCCAAGGCCAGTGGCTTTAACGTCTCCAGCAGACTGGCTCTTTCCGGCGCATGGGTAAACATCACCGTCAACAAGGTGCCATCGCCCTCATCCCGCGCGGTAACAAAGGATGACCGGGAACCGTACTTCGCCTCCAGCCCTGCTCTCACCTCATCTATCCTGGCAGGAGCCAGGCGACCGCTTCTCACTGTGAAGCCATCTTTGTGAGTGACTTGAATAACGGCCTCGCTGTACCCCAGATTGCTCAGCTCCTGCCGGAGGTCGGACTGTCCCACCTCCTGACCGAAGACCAGTGTCATGATGGACCCCCCTGTAAACTGCAACCCGGCACGGAGACCGAAGACCGCCAGCAGGACCATGCCGGCCGCAACGATGACAAACCCGAGACGAAGAAAGAGCACCCTGTTCCGCATGAAATCAAGCATTGGCGCTCTCCTTTGCACCGGTTTTATCGTGGCTCTCTCCTGCTCCCAGGAAGAGCGATTCATTCTTGGCGAGACCGGAGCCCAGGAACAACCTCAACAAGCTCCGGCTGACTGTGATCGCGCTGAACATGCTCAGGGCCACACCCAGGGCCAGCGTGAGGGCAAAACCCTTCACCGCGCTGGCGCCAAACTGATTACCGAACCACCACAAGATGGCACAGGTAATCAGCGAAGCCATATTGCTATCCCGGATGGCGCTCCAGGCACGGTTGAATCCGGACTCCATGGCCGCGAGGACCGTCTTCCCGCCTCGCAATTCTTCCTTCATCCTCTCCGATATCAAAACATTGGCGTCCACGGCCATGCCGATGGAGATGATGAAAGCGGCCACCCCGGCCAGGGTCAGAGTTACGGGAACCAGCTTGAAAACGGCCAGCACCAGGACTCCGTAGACCAGTAGCGCCAGGCAGCTAACGAATCCGGGCAGGCGATAGTAGACTGTCATGAATAGGAGGACCATGATCAGACCGGTGATGCCGGCAACCATGCTCTTCTGAAGAGAGTCTTGCCCCAGCACAGCGTCGACGTCCTGCTGCTCCACTATGGAGAGCGGAACGGGCAGGGCGCCGGCGTTCAATTGGACGGAGAGCAGCCTCGCTTCCTCGACGCCCAGCCCTTCAATTATGCCCTTTTCCTTGATAACCGACCGCACGGTCGGCGCTGAGATGAGACGGTCGTCAAGGAAGATACCCAGCGGCTTCTCAATATTTCTCTTGGTAATCTTCTCGAAAAGCTCCGCCCCTTCGCTGTTCCACTCAAAAGCGACATGAGGCTGGCTGGTGGTCGGGTCCAGGACCACCTGGGTGTTCCGCTTCAAGAAGGCCCCCGTCAGGGTTATCTCCTTGCCTTCGAGACCCACGTCCTTAGCCGGCTTCCACTGGATGTTGCCCTCGCTGTCTCTCGCCGGCTCGCCGTTGGCATCCAGCACCGCCTCGCGGAACTCGAGCTGAGCCGTCTGGCCGATGAGCTTCACCGCCTCATCGATGTTCTTCACTCCGGGGAGCTCGACAATGATACGCTCACCCCCCGGCTGACGCTGGATGACCGGCTCGGTTACACCGTATTTATCGACTCGGCCCTCTATGATGGAGACCACACCATCCATGGCCTCCTCGCGGCTGGCGCCAGGCTCAAGCCCTGAAAAATCGGCGTCAAGCACCAGGTGCGTGCCTCCCCTGAGGTCCAGCCCCAGTTGGAAGCCCTGTCTCTTGCCCAGCAGGGGAATACTGACCTCGTTATCTAAGACAACCCACAGCCCCAAAACGACCAGTACCAGGATGAACAGTAGGGTCTTCTTGCCTCGCCGCATAACGTAACTCCGTTCTAAGTTAGAATCCTGCTCACCAGCTCCAGGGCCTCCTCACGGCTTTGTATCTCCCCGGCGGCCTGGGCTTCCTTCACCTGCTCCAGAAGGCTGCCAAGCTCAGGCCCCGGTTTCAAACCAAAGTGCCTCATGAGGTCGTTGCCATCCAGCAGCTTGAGCGGTCTTGCCTGCTCGACCTCGAAATGATGGGAGAGAGTATAGCCGACCAACCCGGTGAACTCTCGCCACGGTCCGCTATCAATCTCCGGACCCCTGCTGGCCAGAAAATCAGCCATGCTCAGGTAGATGGTATCTAAACC
>JAENJB010000090.1 GCA_016844565.1 Dehalococcoidia bacterium | reverse complement strand
TGCACACCACCTTGTGAGACACCAGCACCACCGTCTCGTCCTTGTAGGTCTCCCGCAGGCCCTTCAGGACCGAGTCCACCCTCTGCCTGACCTGGGCCAGACCTTCACCGCCGGGGAAGGTCACCAGGTGGGGACTCTCCACCCACAGGCGGTACAGCGAGGGGTCGCTCTTCTCGGCCTCGGCCAGAGACAGCCCCTGCCACCTCCCGAAGTCTATATCGATCAGACCCTCGTGCGGCTTGACCTGGAGTCCCAGGCGCCCGGCGATAGCCTCGCCGGTCTCCATGGTGCGCTTCAAGGGGCTGGAGTAAACGGAGGAAACCGGCCACCGGGTCAGGTGGCCGGCAGTGGCCTCCGCCTGGCGGAGGCCCAGGTCCGTCAGCTCCAGGTCAGCCCTGCCGCGGAACCGCTCTTCCCGGTTCCATTCCGTCTGACCATGCCTCACCAGAATAATCTGCACCGCTATCCTTTCCTTACGTGGCGTGTGAAGGATAAACCAACCGCCTTTTGCGGAGGGACTACTATATTATGGGAGGAAACAACTTGCAACTCAGGGACAGCCCAGCCTATCATTGCGAGAAGTCCCGATTGTCATCGGGACGACGAAGCAATTTCAGCGCTCCTGCTTCATGCACGCCGATGAGATTGCCACTGCCTCCCGACCCGTCGGGATGGCCTCGCAATGACAGCCGTTTCGCAGATTTTTGCCATGCCGGGTCATCTTATGTTAATATTACCGCCGTAAGCCCTTCTCCAGAGGGCTTTTTGCATATAGAGGGGAAAATGCCCAAGATTCACTTCATAGACGTCACAAATCGGGACACCGTCCAAGCGTCCCGCATCAGCCTCGCCAAGCTGCAGAAGACCCTGCTCAACATGTACCTGGCGGAGATGGGAGTTCACCAGTCTGAGTTCGCCTTCCCGTTTACCAGGCACGAGCAGAACTACGTCAGGGCCAATCTGGAACTTCAGCAGCTGGGAGCTATGGGCAACCTCATCCTGGAGGGATGGTGCCGGGCGGTGGTGGAGGACGTCGCCGCCTCTCTCCCAACCGGAGTGAAAGACCTGAATATCTCCATTTCCACCTCGGACCAGATGATAACCTACAAGTTCAAGGGACGGCTCAACCGCGAGAAGATCATCCAGGAGATGGTGGAGGCAGCGAAATACGCCCGCAAGGAGGGAGTACGCACCCTGGGCGTGAACGCGGAGGATGCCTCTCGCACCGACATCGGCTACCTGGTGGAGTTCGCCCAGGCGGCAAAGGAAGCCGGCGCTGACCGTATTAGGTACTGCGATACCATAGGCTGCGAAACTCCAATGAGCATCTACGAGCGCACCAAGACCCTCGCCGAGCAGGCTCGGGTGGATATTGAGCTTCACTGTCACAACGACCTGGGCATGGCTGTAGCCAACTCGGTAGCCGGAGCCCAGGGTGTCCTGGATGCCGGATTCGATGCCTATATCAATACCTCCGTTAACGGCCTGGGAGAGCGGGCCGGTCAGGCGGACTTGCTGAGCTGCATCCTGGCCTTGCATTTCGCCAAGGGGATGGAGAACTACCAGATTGGCGACAACATCAACCTCAAAGTGGCTGCCAAGCTGGCCACCTACGCTTCCTACGCTTTCGGTGTGCCCATACCTATAAACCAGCCCGGGGTCGGCGCCAATGCTTTCGCCCATGAGTCGGGCATCCACGCCGATGGAGCGCTCAAGAACCGCCGCAACTACGAGTTGTATGACTTCGAGCTCATTGGGCTGGAATACGGCATAAGCCAGGACCCGCTGCCATCGGGACGTGTTATCACTACCGGCGAGTACGGTGGGCTGGCTGGTTTCAAGTATGTCTATAGCCGCCTGGGCATCGAGTTCCAGGACGAAGAACAGGCCGGGAAAATCCTTGAACTAGTGCGCTACGCCAACGCGCACACCCAGTTGCCGCTGACGGACGATGAACTGCGCCTCATCGCCGCCCACCCCGAGCAGGTGAGGCAGGTCTTGACGGTGACCCCATAGCCGCGACATGAGAGATACGAGCATAGAGCCCAGGGTCATCGGCACCGTTAGAAACGACCTCCACGACGCCAAGAGCCACGACTGGACGGAGGTGGTCTCCGAGATCGTGCTAGATCCTGAGGTAGCACCCGCCCTGGACGGACTGGAAGGCTTCTCGCACATCGTCGTGCTCTTCTGGCTCGATAAGGTAACGCCCCAGGAGCGACAGGTGCTCAAGGCGCACCCGCACAAGAGAAAGGACCTGCCCCTGGTGGGAGTGTTCGCTATCCGCACGCCCTCGCGTCCCAATCCCATCGGGGTGACCATCGCCAGGTTGCTGGAGCGGCGAGAGAACGTCCTCAAAGTCAAGGGACTCGATGCCATAGACGGGACGCCGGTGCTGGACATCAAACCGTTGATGCCCGGCGCCGTGCCCCGCGGGGAGCTTAAGGCGCCTGACTGGGTGGACAGGCTGTCGCCTGCGTGACACCTTCCGGTGTCCTACTCGATATCTACCACCGCCTTTTCGCCTGCCACGGGCCCCAACACTGGTGGCCGGCAGATGAGCCCTTCGAAGTCATAGTCGGCGCCATCCTTACTCAATCTACCGCGTGGACTAACGTCGAGAAGGCCATAGCCAGACTCAAGGAGGCCGAAGCGCTCTCCATCGACAGCCTCCATGCTCTCTCCTCGGACGAGGTCGCGCGGCTGATATACCCTTCCGGCTTCTACAATGCCAAAGCGAGAAAGCTCAAGGCATTTGTGACGGACATAAAGGGGAGTGGCGGCGGCGATCTGAAATCACTCTTCGCCCTCGACATCCCGACCCTGCGGCGGCACCTGCTTGCCATAAATGGCATCGGAGAGGAGACGGCAGACTCAATCATACTTTACGCTGCTGGGAAGCCGGTTTTCGTGGTGGACGCCTACACCCGCCGCACCTTTCAGCGACTGGGCCTGCTTTCTCCCGAAGAGGACTACGCCGCTGTCCAGTCTTTCTTCATGCAGAACCTGCCGGAGGAGGCAAACCTGTTCAACGAGTACCATGCGCTGCTGGTGCGCCACGGCAAGAATACCTGCCAGAAGCGTCCGATATGCGAGTCTTGCTGTCTGAAGGAAATGTGCGCCTACGCCAAACAGAGCTGTGCCGGCTATTGACAACCCATCCACCCTGTGATAATTTTCCCACCTGCGCGGCGCCACCAGAGTTACCCTTTGAAATAATTCAGAGAAGAGAAAGGAGACCTATGAAATTGCCTTTGTTAGCGCTAGGACTGCTGGCCATGGCTGCCATCCTGGCTTCGTGCGGCGCACCTTCGAAATCCGCACCCACCACCCCACCAGCCCCGCAGTCTCAGGCGGGAGCAAGCGAACTCTACGCCACCAACTGCGCTGCCTGCCACGGGGCAAAACGGGAAGGAGTGACCAACCTCGGTCCGGCCCTGACCCCTTAGAGCTTGGCAGCCAAAAGCGAGGCCAGACTGAAAGAGACCGTCGAGAAGGGTAGGACAGGTACATCCATGCCTGCATGGAGCGGCAGACTCACCGAGGCGCAAATCGATTCCCTGGTACAGTTCATTAAGACCGTTCAGCCATAATAAAGCGTACCTGGAGATAACTGGCCAACCCTTTTCCTGGAGCAGGCTTCAACCGCGGGCATGACCCCGCATCTGTGAGGGCAGAACCAGGAAGATGAAAGGCTCTTCTACCGGCTGCGTTTCGCTCACCGCCCTTTAGCGACCGCTTTCACTCTCCTCACCACAGAGGAAGACAAGTTCTCGTTCAGCACGCTCTTCAGCGTGCTCTTGGCGAGTACCAGTTTCAATCTGGTGGTACCCGCCGAGCATTCCTCATGGATCGGACACCTGTGGACCCTGTCGCAGGTGCCGAGACCGAGATAGCACTCCGCTCCACTCTCGATTCCATCGATCGCTTCGAAGACCTCGAGCAAGGTTATCTCATCGGACGGCCTTGCCAGCACGAATCCGCCTCTGGGCCCCGGTGTGGAGTCAACCAGGTCGCGTTTATGTAGCTGCTGCAAGACCTTCGACAGGAAGTTCGCGGGTAGCGACAGTTCATGGGCCATCCTCCTGGCACTGGTCAGCTTGTCGAAGGCGGCTAGACATAGCATGGATTGCAAGGCGTACTGGGCAGACTTACTAATTCTCATTTAATATTTAAGGATGCGCTTGTCCAGCTTATCACGCCAGAAATGACAGTGTCAACGAATGGCAGCACGTGTACAACTACATCCGCTCCCACCAGGCCCCAGGGCTATCTCACCCCGGCGGAGTTTCTGGCAGGACTGGTACCTGAGAGCCAAGCCACCGTGGTATCATCAACGGCCTCACCGGTAGTCTCAGACACAATCCACAACGAAAGGAGGAAAGTGTTCGGGATCTACTGAACGAGTACAGGCGTTTGACAGCTATTGGAGCTTAAACTACAATCCGCAAGTCTCTCCCTATGTCAGGATTCTTCGTCCCGACACATAGGGACTCAGAATGACATTTTGGTGATAAGGACATAATCTTGGACAGCAAGCAACTCAGAGCGCTCTTTCTCCGGTTCTTTGAAGAAAAGGGGCATTCGGTACTGCCCAGCTCTTCCCTGATACCACACGGAGACCCGACGCTGCTCCTGACCACTGCCGGTATGGTGCAGATCAAGCCATATTTTCTGGGCCTGGCGACCCCGCCGAATCCCCGCCTGGCCTCCTGCCAGAAGTGCTTCCGCACCACCGACATCGACCGCGTGGGCGACTCCAGCCACCTGACCTTCTTCGAGATGCTCGGTAACTTCAGCGTCGGCGACTACTTCAAGAAGGAGGCCATCGCCTGGGCCTGGGAGTTGGTCACCGGCCGCCTCGGAATACCCGCCGGGCGTCTCTGGGTGAGCATCTTCCTGGACGATGACGAGGCCTTCGGCTACTGGAGGCAGTTGGAGGTGCCGGCCGAGCGGATCGTGAGGCTGGGGGAGAAGGACAACTTCTGGGGTCCGGCGGGCGATTCCGGCCCCTGCGGGCCGTGCAGCGAGATCCACTACGACTTCGGGCCGGAGCACGGCTGCGGCAAACCAGATTGCCGGCCGGGCTGCTCCTGCGGGCGCTTCGTGGAGATCTGGAACCTCGTCTTCACCCAGTACGACCAGGACAGGGAAGGGAAACGCACGCTGCTACCGAAACCAAACATCGATACGGGCATGGGGCTGGAGAGGCTGGCCGTGGTGATGCAGGGCGGGAGGTCGGTCTACGACACCGACCTCTTCCGTCCCCTTCTGGAGCAGGTGTCCCGCATGACGGGCAAGCAATACGGTGGGGATGAAAAGACAGACACGGCCATCCGGGTGGTGGCGGAGCACAGCCGCGGGATAACCTTCCTCATCGCCGACGGGGTCATTCCCGGCAACGAGGGTAGGGGCTACGTGCTGCGGAGGG
>JAENJB010000089.1 GCA_016844565.1 Dehalococcoidia bacterium | reverse complement strand
AACATGGTCGAGAGAAGAAGCAGGCTCACCAGCGAGTAAAAGAGTCTTTTCATGATATCTTCCTCCTTGAACGACTATGTCTAATCACCCTGACAACGGAAAGGCGCTGCGCCGTGGTCCGGCGATATCGGCGCCGGGATGTTGACCCGCCTCGGGCAGGTGTCTCATCTCCTCAATGCCGTTATCTCCCGCCATAGATCCACCGCCTTCGTGGAGTTCGCTTCCGTATCATACTCCGCCGTGACCGGGTCCACTTCCAGGCCCACCCGCGCATACTCCCTGCCTATCTTCTGAATCTTGCGCGCTTCCGAACTCAAGCTGGTCTCGGCGAAGGCATCAGCATAGTAGGCCATGCCCTCGGGCCGGGAGAAGAAATCGGCGAAGAGCTGGGCGGCGGCTGGATGTGGGGCGTTCTTGGTGATAATCGCGCTCCAGCTCACTGCACCAATCTTGCCTACCGGCGCGATGGCGATGGGAGCGCCTTTCCATATGAGCGGGAATGTCACCCCAAGGGAGGCGAGTAGGTGGCGGCCCTGACGTCCTTCCAGAACTTGGTGGCCTTGTCCCAGGCGAGGGTATCGCCCTCCCTCCACATGTACGCGAACATCAGGGTCGAGGTCTCGCCGGAGGTGGACAGGATGGACTTCCCCCGCCAGCGCGAGCTCAGCAGGTCGTCCCATTTCTTGGGCGCCTCGGCCGCCGTCACCAGCCTGGTGTTGTAGACCGGCGCGCGCGCGGTCGCCGTATGGGTGAAGTATAACCTGTGTTGAGGCTGAGGCGGCACCCCTACGGCGTTCGGCCAGTTATATGGCTTGAGCACATCTGCGTTGAGCATGGGCAGCAGATCGGCGGTGGAACCGAAGAAGAGATCGACTTCGGTCTTTCCCGCCTTGGCCTCCTCGAGTATCCTGGCCACCAGGGCCGTGCCCTGTGGGCCGTCCCAGACCGTGACCTTGATACCCGGGTACCGGTCCATGAAGAGCTTCTCGATCGTGCCGTGCCGCCAGGTATTGGACCAGAGGATGAGCGACCCTTCCTTCTTGGCCGCCTCATACAGTTGCTTCTCCGCGGCGGTCATGCCACCCGTCGGCGCCGGCAGCGGCGCCGGCCGCTCGGTCACCGGCGCGCCTGATGGAGAGGGCGATGGCGCTGGTGCAGCGGGCGCGGCGCAGGCAGAGAGCACCATCACGAATACCAGACCCAGTACTGCTGCGAACCTGAAGATACTCATCTTCACCTCCATATGATTGACTTGTTTGAGACTTGCTCCGGTCAAGTGGGAGGGAGAGTTCCAGAGAGTACTAGCCTTGTTAGTATAACGCCTGTGAATCGTCTAGGTTAGGGGAAGCACCATGGATTTTGCGATAACTACCATTTGCTTTCGCGAAAGTCAAGCTCCTACCCAACGGACCGCTCCAGGCTATCTTCAGCGATAGCTGCTCCATCAACGAGAGAGGACCTACCGCAAGGCTGTTATCTCCCGCCAGAGCCGCACCGATTCACGCAGGTTTTGCTCGGTAGCAAATTCAAGCGGTATCACCTCCACATCGAGACCTGCCCTCTCGAATTCCCTGGCAATCTTGGATATTTTTCTAGCCTCGGGACTGAGGGAGAGAACGGCGACGGCGTCCGAATACGAGGCCAGCGTCCTGGGTGTCGTAAAGAAATCAGCGAAGAGCTGGGCAGCGGCGGGGTGAAGAGCGTTCTTCAAAATGCCCACGCTGCGTGCCGTAGCCGGCAGCTTGCCGCCAACCGGGGCTATTTCCACGGGTGCGCCCCTCCACTTACGCAGGAACACCTCCCCCAGCGAGCAAAGAAGGAACATGTCATACTCCCCCGCTGCCATCAGGTCTATGTTGGTGCTAAACCCGCTGGCAATCTGCGGCCGGGTAATGGCCCTGACGTCCTTCCAGAACTTGGTGGCCTGCTCCCATGCCAGCTTGTCGCCGTCACGCCAGAGATAGGCAAACATCAGGGTGGAGTCAGTGCCTGAAGTGGACAGGACGGATTTTCCGGCCCACCGCTGGTTCTTCAAGCCATCCCAGGACCCGGGGGCCTCCGCCGGTGTCACCAGCCTGGAATTGTAGATGGGAGCCCGGGTGGTGACCGAGTGGTTCAGATAGAACTTGTGCGTCGGCTGGCCGGGGAACCCCTGCGCGCTGGGCCACGAGTACTCCCTGAGAAGACCGGCTTCGACCAGGGGAGGCATGTCCTCGGCGCTTACCGAGAGAAAGTCCACGCTGGTCTTCCCCGCCTTGGCTTCTTCAAGTATCTGGGATACCAGAGCAGCGCCCGTTGGCCCATCCCACACTGTGACCTTGATGCCGGGGTACCTTTCCATGAACGCCTTCTCGATCACCCCGTGCTGCCAGGTATTGGTCCAGATGATTAGCTCGCCTTCCTTTTTGGCCGCCTCATACAGCCGTTGCTCCTCGGTAAGCTGGGGCGCTGATGGCACCGGCCCAGTGGTCGGCGCCGGAGCGGGAGTGGGCACCGGTGCCTTCGGAGACGCGCAGGCAGCCACCAGGACCAACGATAGCAGCAATACGCTCAATAACGAATAATGGAATCTTTTCATGTATTCTCCTTGTCCTTCACTTGTGGAAGCAACCTACTCTTTCGCTTCAACATCGCCGATGAAAAGGATACTGCCAAGGTAGCACGGAAACCGGGAAGCTGTCAAGCGCCCTCACCGCTTTGCGCGCTCCCGGTAGACCCCGATGTACCGCCTGGCGCGCTTGTCGCGTCCCAGAATCAGGTCTGCGGCGAGGACGGTCTGGCGCACCGCAGCCGCATCGACAATTGGGCAATTCACCCCGGCGGCCATGCAAATCGAGAGAAATGTCCTGTCGAGGGCTTTGCGGTCGGGCAAACCGAAGGAGACGTTGCTGGCTCCCAGCGTCAGGTTAACTCCCAGGTCGGCTTTTACCCGGCGAATGGCCTCTAGGGTTGCCTGCGCCGAAGCGGGGTCTGCCCCAAGACTGAGAGCCAGACAGTCGATGACGACGTGTTCGGGCGGGATACCCACTGACCGGGCACGCTCGATTATCTTGCGAGCAACAGCCATCCGCGTGTCGGCGTTTCCCGCGACACCGGCCTCATCCTGCGTCAGGCCAATAACCGCTGCCCCGTACTGTTTGACGAGGGGCAGAATCCCTTTGAGTGAGCTTTCTTCTCCGGTAACCGAGTTGATCAGCGGCCTGCCCTTGCATACCTTGAGAGCTGCATCCAGCGCTCGCGGGTTGGTGCTGTCGAGACACAAAGGCACGTCGACTGCATCCATCACCGCCCTTACCGCCGCCGGCAGCAACGCCACCTCATCCGCGCCGAACACATTCATGTTGATATCAATGATGTCCGCACCGGCCTGCACCTGAGCAACCGCCTCACGACGGACCACTTCCCAGTTTCCCGTTCTCGCAGCCTCTGCTATACTTTTCCTGGCCGTGGCATTGATGCGCTCGCCGATAAGCACCGTCGGCCGCTCATCGCCGATAATCACCTCACGAGTTGCGCCCGCGATTCTGGTTTCCATCAATTCGTCTTCCTTGCTCTGGCAGCTGCGGCTTCTTTTCCCAGGTAATTCGCTCGAACGAAGGTCTCCGTGAAATTAGCATGGGCAGACAGTTCAATGTACGTGATGCGGGGCGGCATCGCCCGAGCTTCGGCCCGCTTGCTCAAGGAGACCAGGATGAGTCTGGCCCCTGTGCCGGCCGCATTCCCTACCTGCTCGAACCGATTCAAGGGGAGCGCCGGCAACATGCCTATAGCCACAGCGCTGCCCACATCGATGTAGCTGCCGAAGGCTCCGGCGATGATTATCTTCTGGATTTCATTCTCGGAGCGGCCGCGCTCCCTCAGGAGCACCTCGATGCCCGCACGGATGGCTGCCTTGGCCAGTTGCAGCTCCCGAATGTCACGTTGATTGATGGTTATCGCCGCCCGCCCGCCTCTTTCTTCTTCACTGACAATGACGAACTCGCGCTGCTCGCCGCAAGTGCGCACCCGGGGGTGATTGTCCTTCATCCTGCCACCCGTCTCGAGCACGCCGGCGAGATAAAGCTGGGCCATGGCATCCAGCACACCCGACCCGCAAATACCAACGGGCGCCGTCCCATCAATGGTCTGATACTGGACAGCATCACCGACCAGGCGCAGCCGTTCGATAGCCCCGCTGGCAGCCGCCATGCCATCCTTGATGTGCCACCCCTCGAAGGCGGGTCCGGAGGCACAGGAGACGCTGGTTATGCTCCCACCATCTATGAGAGAGACTTCCGTGTTGGTGCCGATGTCCAATGCCACCACGGGTCCCCCGGCCTGCGCCGCGCCTGCGGCCAGCAGCATCGCTACATGGTCCGAGCCCACGAAACCAGCTATCAGGGGCGGCAGATGGACATAGGCGCCCGGGGCAATATGAAGGCCCACATCGCGAGCCCTGATATCCATTGCAGCGCCAACTGCCGGCAGAAACGGGGCGCGGGCTAGCTGCTCTACAGGCAGGCGCAGCAACAGGTGGTGCATCGCCGTATTGCCCACTACCACCGCATCAACGATTTCCTCCCTCTTCGCTTTGACCTCGGCGCAGAGGTCGAGCGCCAGGCGATTCAAAGCGCCGACAGCCAGCTGCTGCAGCCGTCTTCGGGCGAGGGGCGACTTCACGGCATGAGAAATACGGCTGACGATGTCGGCCCCGTAGCTGCGCTGGGGATTCGGGAGCCCCCTGGCTGCCAGGGTCTTCCCGCTGCTCAGATCAACCAGGTAGCCGGCGATCTTGGTGCTGCCCAGGTCCACGGCCAGCCCCAGGTGGTGGCCCGCCCGGCGCCCAACGCCCACTACCTCGCGGCTGCGTACATAGGCCTGACACTCCCAGCCCCACGAACGCAGCTTTGACGAAAGAACCCGCAGTATCTCGACATCGATCTCGCTGCAGCTCAGCCTGTTCTCCTCGTTCAGTGCCTCCAGCAAGCGCTCAGCGTCCGGTCGAAGGTCTGACAACGATGGGGCCTTCAGCCTCACATGGTAAGCGCGAACAGCCGGCTCCAGAGCAGCGGTAGCTTCAGCGCCCTCCACCTGAGTCCGGTGGGGCGTGGTCATCGACTCCGGAGGAACGCCCAATCTGCAGTGGCTGGCAGGATAGGTTTGACAGGCCAGGCGCCAGCCGGCTTCCAGTTCCTCAGGGGACAGTATCTTCCGTTCGCTGGCAGTCGGTGCCGAGACGGTTCCGCTCAGAACGCGTACCTTGCATGAGTGACATGACCCGCAGCCCCCGCAGATGCTGGCAAGGCCCACACTGAGCCGACGTGCGCAATCGAGGAGGGAGCGGCTGCTCCGGCAAGATCCCTGCTTGCCCGATGGCTCGAAGCTAACCTGATACAGAGCCATGGCTACCCCAATCAGCCGCCGATTGAGCTACCCGGCGCATGTCACTCTGTAGGCGCAGTCCCCTTCCCGCCCGCAGTAAGAACAATCGTCGGCATGCAGACTGTCTGCCACATCCGGGCCGATGCCGACCACCATGGAGACTGATTTGCGGGGTATCATCATGGAGGAAGAGGTCAGGGAGACCCCGATCTGCTGACCGGGTACCAGACGGAAGAGATGTCGTTGCTCGGAGAGGGGCCAGCCGGACATGCCTGGGCTGAACGGCCGGCTGGTTCTCCAGTTGCGAGCCGATGCCTCACGGCTGACCAGCCGCGTAGCTTCCCGGGTCAGATAGCTCAGGGCAGCGTTTCCTATCTCATCCAGCATCAGGCCGCGGAGTGGCTTGCCCTGGGCGAAGTATTCAGCCGCTCTCCTCTCCAGTCGCGGACCGATGGTACATATCATCGCTGTCAGCTTTCTGGCCGATGCCAGTTGCGAAGCTAGAAGCGGGCCGGAGAGCACGATGCCGCCCTCCAAACACAGATGGTGCCGCCCTATCTCAGCTATCGGACACATCTCGTAGACAAGAGTCGGCTCTAT
>JAENJB010000088.1 GCA_016844565.1 Dehalococcoidia bacterium | reverse complement strand
TGACTCAGCAGGTCATCTGACCATGGCGAGCGCATTGACCAGAGAGAAGATCGAGGTTGTTTGAAGATGAGAAAGCTAAGGAACCTCTTTCTACTGGGAGCGATTCTGTCAGGAGCGGGCTCGGTCCTGCTGTCGGCCTTCTCGTTGGAGAGCGGCGAAAAGTCACCTCACGGAAACTGGGGCCAAGGTCCGGTAATGATCGTCCACGCCCAAACCCCATCCGGGCAATCAATCTTTGACCAGAAGTGCCAGAGCTGTCACACCATCGGCGGCGGGAGGACAGTCGGCCCAGACCTTAAAGGCGTAACCGGACGCCGGGACAAAGAATGGCTCATACGTTTCGTTACGTCCCCGGGACAGGTTATCGCGCAGGGAGACCCCATAGCCAAACAGCTTGTCCAGGAGTATGGGATGCCGATGCCCGACCTTGGGCTTTCCGCCGAAGAGGCAGAAGCCGTGCTGGCGTATATCGCAACCAAGTCTGAGGGAGGACAGGTCCCCCCTTCGCCGGTTCCAGGTAGCGTAGCGACCACTGGAGATGCTGCCACCGGCAGACGGGTCTTCAGCGGCGAGCTTGCGCTTAAGAATGGCGGTCCGCCATGCCTTAGTTGTCATAATGTCAGCGGGCTTGGCACTCTCGGCGGTGGGACGCTGGCCAAGGACCTGACGTCAGCCCACGCCAGACTGGGTCAGGCCGGGCTCATGGCCTTGCTCAAGACCACTCCCTTCCCGGCCATGGCCGCCGTATATTCAACCAAGCCCCTCACGGATGCCGAGATCGGACACCTGGTTGCCTACCTTGGAACGACAGGCAGTGGCCCAGAGCCAAAACCAGCCTCGAGTCAAGGCGCTTTCATTATTATCGGCATAGCCGGGACACTATTCGTGGCCGGTCTGTTCCAGCTTCTCTGGAGAGGGCGGCTTTGCGGCGTCCGATGCAACCTGGTCAAAGGAGGCTCGAAGTGAGCTGGATTCAGGATATTGTTAGTCCAAAGCAGCGCCTCTGGGAGGACTTCTACCGCAACCGGTGGACGTACGACAAGGCCGTACGCACCACCCACGGAGTGAACTGCACCGGAGGCTGCTCATGGTTGGTCTACGTCAAGAACGGGATCATTACCTGGGAAATGCAGGCGCTGGACTACCCGGATTTCGACAAGGACCTGCCTCCCTATGAGCCCCGGGGCTGTCAGCGAGGGATATCTTTCTCCTGGTACATCTACAGCCCGATCAGGGTGAAGTACCCCTACATTAGAGGGATGCTGGCCGACCTCTGGCGCAACGCCAAGGAACGGTTTACGGACCCCGTCGAGGCATGGGCATCAATTGTAGAGAATCACGAAGCCCGGGCCAGCTATCAGCAGGCGCGGGGCAAGGGCGGCTTCCGGCGCACTTCCTGGGACGAAGCCACCGAAATCATCACCGCATCAATGATTTATACCGCCAAGAAACAGGGCCCCGACCGGGTTGTCGGTTTTTCCCCGATACCAGCCATGTCCTACCTGAGCTATGGCGGCGGCTCACGCCTCTTGCAGCTTTTCGGCGGTGTGAACCTCAGCTTTTACGACTGGTACAGCGACCTCCCACCGGCCTCCCCCGAAGTCTGGGGCGAGCAGACCGATGTGCAGGAGAGCGCCGACTGGTACAAGGCCAAATACATCGTCGCTATGGGGTCTAATCTGAACATGACGCGCACCCCTGACGTTCATTTCGTTGCGGAAGCAAAACACCAGGGGACCAAGCTCACCGTTTTCGCGCCCGATTTCAGCCAGGTGAGCAAGTACGCCGATTGGTGGATTCCCGTCAACGCCGGCCAGGATGGCGCCTTCTGGATGGCAGCTAACCAGGTTATCCTGAAAGAGTTCTTTGCCGATCAGTCCGTACCCTACTTCAACGACTACGTCAAGAAATACACCGATGCGCCGTTCCTGGTCACCCTGGAGAAGAAGGGCGACGGCTATCAGGCCGGCCGCCTGGTGCGGGCGAAGGCCATCTCTCGCTATCGGGATGTGGAGAATGGCGACTGGAAATTCCTCATCTACGACGCAAAATCAAGGCAGCCGAGAATGCCCGGGGGCTCTGTCGGCGCACGGTGGGCCAAACAGGATACGGGGAAGTGGAACCTGGAGATGAAAGACGCGGTGAACCGTGAGGAACTCGACCCTGTCCTTACCCTCATTGATGACCGGGACGAGGTCGTCCAGGTCGAGTTCATGGACTTCGCCACCGGGTTGACCTCACTTCGTGGCGTGCCGGTCAAGTATCTGGAGACAGAACGGGGCCGCATCCCGGTGACGACCGCCTTCGACCTGATGATGGCCAGATTTGGTGTTTTACGTGGCTTGGCCGGGGACTATCCCACCAGCTACGACGACGGCAAGACCTACTCACCAGCCTGGCAGGAGAAATTCACCGGAATCGACCGTCAGACAGTCATAAAGTTCGCCCGCGAGTTCGCCGGGACTGCCCAGAAAACTGAGGGTAAGTGTACCATCATCATCGGCGCTGGAATCAACCACTGGTATCACAACAATCTCATATATCGTTCCGCTATCACCGCTCTGATGTTAACCGGTTGTGTGGGACGGAATGGGGGTGGGCTGGCGCACTACGTCGGACAGGAGAAGCTGGCGGCCGTCGCCCCATGGTCCTCCATCGCCTTCGCCGGCGATTGGCTTGCCCCGCCGCGACTTCAGAATGCCCCCTCCTTCCACTATGTCCACAGCGACCAGTGGCGCTATGACTGTTTCTCCTCGCCGATGAGCAATGGCAACCCCCTCGCCGACGCTCATACCATGGATATGCAGATAAAGGCCGTACGCATGGGCTGGCTACCCTTCTACCCACAGTTCAACCGTAACCCCTTTGACCTGGTCACTGAAGCCAGGGCCGCCGGAGCCCAGACAGATGACGACATTGTCAAATGGCTTGTTAACCAACTCAAGGATAAGAAGGTAAGATTCGCTGCGGAAGACCCGGACGCGGCGGAGAACTGGCCGCGGGTATGGCTCATCTGGCGCGGAAATGCCCTGATGTCCAGCGCCAAAGGACACGAGTACTTCCTGAAGCATTACCTGGGCACAACCTCCAACGCCATCGCCGGGGAGATTGTCAAAGACCAGGTAAAGGAGGTCACCTGGCAGGATAAGGCGCCAGTAGGGAAGATGGACCTGGTGGTGGACATCAACTTCCGCATGGACACCTCGGCCCTCTACTCAGACATCGTGCTACCCACGGCCACCTGGTACGAGAAGGACGACCTCAACTCCACAGATTTACACACCTATATGTGTCCGCTCTCACAGGCAGTCCCTCCCTGCTGGGAATCAAAGAGCGACTGGGAGATATTCAAGACCCTGGCTGCCAGGGTGAGTGAGCTGGCAAAGAAGCATTTCCCCACGCCCATCAAGGAGATTGTCTGCACCCCTCTCCAGCACGATACCGCCGACGAGATTGCCCAGTTGGAGATAAAGGACTGGACCAAAGGCGAGTGCGAGCCCGTTCCCGGCAAGACCATGCCTCACTTGAGAGTAGTCGAGAGGGACTACATCAACCTGTACAATCGCTTCATTTCCTTCGGCCCTCTGGCCAAACAGAACGGCATTGGCGCTCACGGTGTCAGATGGGACATCAAGGAGTTCTACGAGGAACTACTCCGCTCTTCTCCGCGACAGGAATGGGGCGGCAACAGTTATCCCTCGCTCAGTGACGCCAAGGAGGCGGCCAACGTCATTCTTTACCTCGCTCCTGAGACCAACGGCGCGGTGGCTCACAAAGCCTTCAAGGAGTACGAGAAGAAGGTAGGGCTCCCCCTGGCCGACCTCGCGGAGGCGGAGCGCGGAATCAGCCACACCTTCATGGACCTTCAGGCGCAACCGGCACGCTTGCTTAACAGCCCGTGCTGGTCAGGCATCATCAACGGGGGACGAACCTACTCCCCCTTCTGCATGAGCACCGAGCGCCTTGTCCCCTGGCGCACTCTGACCGGCCGCCAGCAGTTCTACCTTGACCATGAACTCTACCTCGCTTACGGTGAACACCTGCCCACTTTCAAGCCGATGACCACCCCGGAGGCGTCCGGCGACCTGGTGGAGACCAGGAGCCAGGGCAACAGCATCAGGCTCAATTATCTGACCCCCCACGGCAAGTGGCACATCCACTCCACCTACTACGACAATGAGATCATGCTCACCCTTTCCCGTGGCATCGAGCCATTCTGGATGAATGAGGAGGACGCGAAACAGATCGGAGTCAAAGACAACGACTGGGTAGAGGTCTACAACGACCACGGAGTTGTAGTAACCCGGGCGGTGATCAGCGCGAGGGTGCAGCGAGGCACGTGTATCTTCTACCACTCGCCGGAGCGCACCATCTCCGTACCGAGGTCGCCCCTGCGTGGCAACCACCGAGCCGGCGGGCACAACAGCCTGACCCGTGTCAGGCTGAAGCCGGTGCTGATGGCGGGCGGCTACGGCCAGTTCACCTACGGCTTTAACTACTGGGGGCCCACCGGCATCAATCGGGACACCTTCATCATGGTTCGCAAGCTTGAAGGCAAACCAGTCTGGTAGTAGGAGAGAGAAATGGACGTCCGTGCACAAGTAGCTACAGTTTTTCATCTGGACAAGTGTATCGGCTGCCACACTTGCAGCATCGCATGCAAGAACCTGTGGACGTCTCGGGAAGGCGCCGAGTACATGTGGTGGAACAATGTCGAGACCAAACCGGGGACGGGTTACCCCACCCTGTGGGAAGACCAGACGAAATACCGCGGCGGCTGGGAGCTTAAAGGAAAATCGCTGAAACTCAGGCTCGGCGGCCGGCTCGGGGTACTCTCCAACCTCTTCTATAACCCCCAGCTACCCATTCTGGATGACTACTATGAGCCGTGGACGTACGCCTACGAGCACCTCTTCAACGCTCCCCAGAGCAGCGAACAGCCTACGGCGCGACCTCTCTCCAAGATAACCAGCGACTATCTGGACATTGAGGCAGGCCCAAACTGGGACGACGACCTGGGCGGCTCACCTGTCTACGCCCGGAATGACCCTAACCTCACTTCCCTGAGCGATGCCGAACGGGCCGCCCTGTTCCGGATTGAACAGCTTGTCTTCTTCTACATTCCACGCATCTGCAACCACTGCCTGAATCCGGGTTGTCTGGCCGCCTGTCCATCGGGTGCCATCTACAAGCGAGCCGAAGACGGTATCGTGCTGGTCAACCAGGATAAGTGCCGGGGCTGGCGTTTCTGCGTCAGTGGCTGTCCTTACAAGAAGGTCTACTACAACTGGATGGCAGGCAAATCGGAGAAGTGCATTCTATGCTATCCACGATTGGAGACGAACCAGGCGCCGGCCTGTTTTCACTCCTGTGTCGGCCGGATTCGCTACGTGGGAGTCCTCCTGTATGATGCCGAGCGCATTGAAGAGGTAGCAAAGTCGCCGGAGACCGAGATGGTGACAGCACA
>JAENJB010000087.1 GCA_016844565.1 Dehalococcoidia bacterium | reverse complement strand
TCCCTGTTTACGGCTAACATGCTGGGCCTGGTGCTGGCCGACAGCCTGCTGTTCATGTATGTCTTCTGGGAGGGAGTGGGGCTTTGTTCCTACCTGCTCATCGGTTTCTGGTTCCATAAGCCGGAGGCAGCCAACGCCGCCAAGAAGGCGTTTATCGTGACGCGCATCGGGGACTTTGGATTTCTACTGGCGATACTTTACCTGTTCAGCAAGACCGGTACCTTCGATATCATCCCCTTGAGGGAAATGGCATTGGCCGGCACGCTGGCCGGAGCTACGCTCACCTGGGCGTCGATGGGTATTTTCGCGGGTGCGGCGGGCAAGTCGGCACAGTTCCCTCTGCACACCTGGTTGCCCGATGCCATGGAAGGTCCGACTCCCGTCAGCGCCCTGATTCACGCAGCGACCATGGTGGCGGCCGGCGTGTTTCTCGTAGCGCGGATGTTGCCCATGTTTGAGCATTCTCCGCAGGCTCTCCTGACAGTGGGAGGTATCGGCGCGTTCACCGCGATTTTCGCTGCCAGCATGGGGTTGGTGGCCAACGATATCAAACGTGTCTGCGCCTATTCTACCATCAGCCAGTTGGGCTACATGATGCTTGGCCTATCCGTGGGGGGGGTAGCGGTCGGGATGTTCCACCTTTTCAATCATGCCTTCTTCAAGGCGCTCCTCTTTCTCGGGTCGGGGAGCGTGAATCATGCCACGGGAACCTTCGACATGCGTAAGATGGGCGGATTGCGAAAGGCGATGCCCTGGACTTTCATAACCTTTCTCATTGCCTCTCTGAGTCTGGCGGGCATCTGGCCGCTGGCGGGTTTCTGGAGCAAAGATGAGATCCTGGCATCCTCGTTGGAGAAGCAGCCGGTCCTGTTCTATCTGGCACTGATTACGGTCTTCATGACCGCTTTTTATATCTTCCGCTGCGTCTTCATGACCTTCGGGGGCAAGTATCGCGGAGAGGCGGCGGCGGAGCACGGCGTTGCAATCCAACACGGCGGGTCCGCGGGGCACGGCCCCTCCCTCCACGAGTCCGGCGCAACGATGCTGGTGCCGATGGTGGTCCTGGCTGTCCTGTCTGTCGGGTCCGGGTGGTTGAACCTGACGGGACGGTTCAGCGCCTTGCTGGGCCACCAAGGCGAGGCGGCAGGTATGTCCTTCTTCGGCGTGCTGTCCCATCCCCTGCCGTTGCTATCCCTCGGCGTGGCGTTGCTGGGTATCCTGCTGGCCTATGTGATGTACAGCGCGGGAAAGATTTCTCCCGTGTCGGTGGGACGGGTCTTTTCTCCCATCTACACTCTCTTCTACCGCAAGTACTGGTTTGACGAGCTCTACGAAAAGGTCTTCGTGGGGAAGGCGCTTTTCAACGGGCTCTTCCGCGGCTTTCAGGGCTTTGACACCCATGCTGTTGATGGCGCTGTGAATGGCATCGCCAGTGGCACCGCCGCCGGCAGCAAAGTACTGCGCCGCGTTCAGACCGGGCAAGTGCAGCAGTACGGGCTCTTCATTGCCGTCGGGGTCGTGGCCATAGTGGTGGGTTTCTTGCTCTTTGGATAGCTAGCGCTAGGGGGTTTTGAGCTTGGAATTTAACTATTTGACGAGCATCATCTTCCTGCCCGCCCTGGGTGCTATTGTCATCGCTCTGCTCAACAAGCCGCAGCCCAAGACAGTGAAGATGACGGCCGCAACCTTCGCTCTGGTGACGTTCTTGCTCACCCTCGCGGTCTTCCTTATCTTCGACCGCTCACCGGGTGTGGCGGTTCAGTTTGAGGAAAAGGTTGCCTGGGTTCCCTCTCTGGGAATCAACTACCACCTCGGTGTTGATGGTCTGAGCTTGCCGCTGGTGCTGCTTACCGGCTTTCTAGGCATACTGGTTATCCTCATCTCCTGGGGTGTCACCCTGAGGGTGAAGGAGTTCTTCGTCTGGCTTCTGGTCCTGGAGACGAGCCTCCTGGGCGTTTTCTCGGCGCTCGATCTGGTGCTGTTCTTCATCTTCTGGGAGATAGAACTGGTGCCGATGTATTTCCTCATCTCCATATGGGGTTCGGGGAGGAAGGAATACTCGGCCATGAAGTATCTGATTTACACCGTGCTGGGCAGCGCCATGATGCTCATCGGCATCCTGTCGGTGTATTTCAGCACCGGTACCTTCAGCATGGTGGAGCTCACCCAGACCAACTGGGCCACGGTGAAAGCGGTAATGCCGCTGACGGCGGTGTTCTTCTTCCTCATCTTTGCCTTCGTGGTGAAGCTGCCGGTGTTTCCCTTCCACACCTGGCTTCCTGATGCGCATACTGATGCTCCCACCGCGGTCAGCGTTATCCTTGCCGGGGTGCTGCTGAAGATGGGTGGCTACGGGATGATTCGAGTTGCAGTGAGCATCTTCCCTGACATAGCGCGGCAGTATGCCCTGCTGTTCATCGTGCTGGCCGTGGTGAATATCCTCTACGGGGCGGCGGTGACCTTGAGACAGACCGATTTGAAGAGGTTGATAGCTTACAGCAGTGTGAGCCATATGGGCTATGTCCTTCTGGGTATCTTTGCTTTGAGCAATCTGAGTCTTGTGGGTGCTTCGCTGCAGATGTTCAGCCACGGCGTAATTACCGGACTGCTCTTTGCCATGGTCGGCCTGGTCTACGAACACAGCCATCATCGTGACCTGAGGCAACTCGGGGGCCTGGCGCGGCAGATGCCCATAGCAGCGGCGGTCTTCGTCCTGGCCGGTTTGGCTTCCCTGGGGCTGCCCGGCACCAGTGGTTTCGCCGCCGAGTTCCTGGTGTTTCTCGGTAGCTATGGAAGCACCGCAGTGGAAGGCATTCGTCTCTATACCATCCTCGGGGTCTCGGGAATAGTGATTACGGCTGGTTACATTCTCTACATGCTGCAGCGCACGTTCTACAACCAGCCTCAGGACAGGTTCAACGAGGTCCGGGATGCCTCGTTGCTGGAGAGAGTGCCAATCTTCTCCCTCGTCGTCGTCATTGTTCTTGTTGGCGTATATCCTGCGGTGCTGACCGATGTGATTAAGAGAGGAATAGAGCCGGTCGTGAGACTGCTCGGTTCATGACAGATGCAGTTTAATATGAGCGTAGAAGGAGAGCTTATTTGAATCCCGGATTGCTGGCGCCAGAGATAGCCCTGGTTGTCTCTGCCGTTGTGGTTATCCTGACGGACCTCTTCGAAGAAGGGTGCGCTGGCCTGGCTCAGCCTGGCGGGGCTGGTGGTATCGGCCGGGCTGGCGTTGAGCCTGTGGAGCGGCGAGGTTGCCACCGCGTTCAACGGCATGCTGGTGCTGGATGGTCCGGCGCTCTTCTTTAAGTTCCTCTTCGTGGTATCCGCCGGACTGGTGATTCTCTCCTCGGCTGACTATGTCCGGCGCTTTCAACGCTTTCAAGGCGAGTACTACGCGCTAATACTGCTCTCCGCGACCGGTATGATGTTGATGGCAGCCACGAGGGAGCTCCTGTCCATCTATGTTTCTCTGGAGTTGACCAGCATTTCCCTCTATGTTCTCGCGGGCTTCCTAAAAGACGAGAAATCCAGCGAGGCAGGCCTGAAGTACCTGCTGCTGGGCGCCATCGCCTCGGCGGTGTTGCTTTACGGCATGGCTCTGGTCTTCGGCATCACCGGGACCACCAGCTTGGCTGCGATTGCCGAGCGGATCAGCGCCCTTTCTCTGTCCGGTCTGGCAGGTACCCCGGCTCTCCTGATGGGCGTCATCCTCATAGTTGCCGGACTGGGCTTCAAGATTGCCAGCGTTCCTTTCCAGATGTGGGTGCCGGATGTCTACGAAGGTGCTCCGACGCCGGTCACCGCCTACCTGTCGGTTGCCAGCAAAGCGGCCGGTTTCGCGGTCCTCATGCGCGTATTCTTCACCGCTTTTGGGCCGCCGCTGGAGATCGGCGCCAGCTGGGGGCTGCTCCTGGCTGTGCTGAGTCTGTTGACCATGACCGTGGGCAACGTGGCGGCCATAGCTCAGACGAATATCAAGCGGATGCTCGGGTACTCCAGCATTTCCCACGCTGGATATCTTATCGTCGGTGTGGCAGCTATGGGTCTGGGCTCAGCGGCGGACGTTTGGAGCCGCAGCAGTGTGCTCTTCTTCCTTGCTAGCTACACTTTCGCCAACCTGGGGGCGTTTACCGCCATCATCGCTATCTCCAACAAGACTGGAAGCGACGAGATCAGCGACTTCTCCGGAATGGCCAAGCGGGCGCCCGTTCTCACCCTGGGGATGTCCCTTTGTCTGCTTTCCCTGCTTGGGTTGCCGCCGACAGCGGGTCTCATTGCCAAGGTCTATATCTTCAACGCGGCGGTGCATCAGGGGTTGATGTGGCTGGTGGTGGCAGCTGTTATCAACTCCGTCATCTCAGCCTTCTACTACATGAGGGTGGTAAGGATAATGTGGCTCGGCACTCCTTCCAGCGAGGAGAAGGTACCTTCCTCTGGCGCACTGCGAGCAGCGCTGGTTATCTCCTGCCTCGGAGTCCTTCTGCTCGGCATCCTGCCCGGTGTCTTCATCCGCCTGGCCGAGGCCGCGGTCAAGATGTTCGCCTCTTAGACCATCACCACGAGCTTATCTTCTTCTTACTCATCCAGTAAGCCATCAACGAACCGGCAATCATGCCTATCACATACCCGTAAGGCAGGCCGACCACCATTAACGCCACGGCGAGCGAGATGAAGAGGTCTTTCCTCACGCCGGCGATGTCCTTGAGAAGCAGCATCAAGGCCAGGCCCTCGAATAACAGGATAATGCCCAGCACGGGCAGGGGGAAGACCTTGACGATCTCCTCGAAGCCCCGGCTGAAGAAGAGACCGATTATCAGATAAATCGAGCCGTAGATCACCACCGAGCCTCCCGTTCGTGCCCCGAAGGTGTAGTGGCCTGCCAGCCCGCCGGAGCCGTGGCAGATGGGGATGCCGCTGAGGAACGAGCTGACCAGGTTCACGAATGAATAGGTGAGCCCGATCTTCTTGACTGTCACCTTCTTCTCGGGAAAGAGGTCGGCAACAGTCTGTTTGGTGGCCAGGATGGAGTTGCCTATGGATAATGGTAGCTGGGGAAGGGCCAGGAGGACGAGCCCGGCGAGGATGCCATCGGTTGAGGGGAGATGGAGTTGAGGGAGGGCGAAGCCCGCACTCTGAGCGAGGATGGGAAGGTCCATCTTGAAGACGACGGCATAGGCAGCGCCAAGGACGATGAGGAAGAGGGCGGCCGGGTACTTCCGGTTGCCTATCAGGAGCATGGTGATGATGAAGCCGGCGAGTGCCAGGGCCCAGCCGGCAATGCTGTCGGACTGGACATAGTTTTTCAGGGCCAGCGAGGCCAGGGTGACTCCCAGGCCGAACTGTATTCCACGGACAACCGCCAGAGGTACGGCACGCTGGATCCACTCCAGGAGTTTGGTGATGGATAAGAAGAACATGATGATGCCGATGGCCAGCCCCGCGCCATAGAGCACATCCCCTGTCAGCTTCTGGGTGATGAAGATGACTGCCATGGCTTTGAGAGGCTGGACGGGCATAGGGATACCGTACAGGAGGCCGGTGGCAATCTGGAGGGCCCCGAAGACAATGAGGACGCTGGCGCTATCGAGGCCGTTCGCCAGCACCATCCCGACGATGAGGGGCAGGGACGTTCCAATATCGCCGAAGGCGCCGGCGAGCTCATTGCGGTTGAACCTTATTTTCCCGTTGAGTACGTTCATCTTCATTGGCGCAAACGGTTACCAGCTAGTGCCTGAAACCATTCCTACTTCTTCATGGATTGCGCTATATCAGTGCTGATATAGCGCCCTGCAAAAAATTAGATACTCTGGCCGCTGACAAACGCAAGAAAGGCCTGCTGCAAAGCCTTGAAACGAGCGATGGTTTTCTGTCCCTCTTCGGTCAGTCGGGCGCTGCCGCCTCCTGGGCCTCCCACCCTTTTTTGCACCAGAGGCGCCCCGGCCAGCCGGTTCATTGCTTCCACCAGGAGCCATGCATGGCGATAGCTCATGTTCATGGCACGAGCGGCAGCGGATATGGACTTGTGCTGGTCTATCTGCTCCAGCAGGGCGATGCGCCCTGAGCCGAGGTATATCTCTCCGTCTTTCTCAATCCACATTCGTCCCCTTACTGCGTAGCCCGGGGTGGGGTGGTGTGAGAAACGCGGCGGTTTCTTGGGCCTGAAATGGGGTAGGGGCGTTGCCCGCTGATTATCTTGCTGATCTCTCATGGATGGGCTGTATCCTACTAAATATAACGACCTGTGTCAATACCCTGTCCAGTCATTGCGAGTCCTGCCTTGGAAGGACGAAGCAATCTCATTGCTCCTACTTCATATGGGCTGATGAGATCGCCACGGCCTCAGCCTGCGGTTGATAGCCTCGCGATGACAGGGTTATCGGAATGACTCAAAGGAAATCAACGGATTGAGCTTCAGGCATGCTTCGCTCTATGGTATAATCTCACGGCAAATCGAACGGGGTCATCCTTTTTTCGGAGGAAAATATCTGGAATCACTTGAGATAGCTAGAAAAGCAGTTGAGGCAGCGGAGGAGAAACAGGCATCGGAGATCGTGCTTCTCGACGTTTCGAAAGTAAGCTCCTTTGCCGACTACTTCATCATCTGCAGCGGCGATAGCTGGCGCCAGATCGAGGCTGTCGGCGAGGAAATCGCCATGGCACTAAAGAAGGAAGGCATCCACGTCCACCACACCGAGGGGACGGTGAAGTCAGGATGGGTGCTCTTGGACTACGGATCTGTCATTGTCCATGTCTTTGCCCCGGAGAAGCGGCAGTTTTACGGCCTCGAGGAACTGTGGAGCAGCGCTCATCCGGTGGTCATGATTCAGTGATCCATTTGTCCGTGTCGCGTCGGTAGCTCAGAAGCTCCTTATTATTAAAGAAGAGGCTGAGCTCACGGGAAGCATTCTCCGGTGAATCCGAGGCGTGTACCAGATTCCTGCCGGTGTCGAGGCCGAAATCCCCGCGGATGGTCCCGGCACCTGCCTTGGCAGGGTCGGTGGCGCCGATGGTCTGGCGCACCACACTTATGACGTTATTTCCCTCAATCGCCATGGCCACGAGGGGGCCTGACGTGATGAAGCTGACGAGCCCTGCGAAGAAAGGCTTGCCCTTGTGTTCGTCGTAGTGGGTTTCGGCCAGCGACCTGTCCATCTGGAGCATCTTCAGGCCGATGAGCTTGAGTCCGCGCCTCTCCAGACGGTCAATGATGGCACCCACGAGCCCCCTCTGCACGCCATCGGGTTTTACCAGTACCAGGGTCTTTTCCATCTTATTAGTCTCCTTCTTGCTTCACTGTGAGTAACAGACATTTTTCACCCTCATCCCTTCACTGCGTTCAGAGCCTCTCCCCGTTGTGGGAGAGGAATAAGGTGAGGGGGACATGTTCTCTGTTTGCAATTCTTCATCAAACCGGCATTGTTGGGTGACATAATATCCTCTCGATGGCGCCCGTATCCACCTCGCTCAAACTGTCCACCACCAGGTCGGCCTCAGCCAGGCTGTCCCGGGGGTGGGAATTGGTGACGGCGATGGATTTCATCCCCGCTGCGCGGGCGGCCTGGACGCCGGCCACCGCGTCCTCTATGACCAAGCAGTTCTCTGGTTTGACCTGGAGCTTCTGCGCAGCCGCCAGGAACACCTGAGGGTCTGGCTTGCCCCTGGCGACATCCCGGCCGGAGACAACGGCCTGGAAGTACTTCAGCAGGTCCAGCGGTTCGAGAAGGGACCGGATGTTCTCCATCGGCGCCGAGGAGGTGATGGCCTGTCTGAAGCCGCGCTGGTGCAGGGACCTTATCAGTTCGGCGGCGCCGGAAAAGGGTTGAATATTGCCGTCGATCCGGCGGCGAAAGGAGGACTCCTTGTCCCGGGCGATAGCTTCCATCTCCTCCAGCGGGACATCCTGTCCCATGACCGACCGGATGATGTTGTCGTTTCTCTGCCCGAAACCGTGCTGAAAATTGGCGGCCGTGAACGTGACGCCTCTGCTGCTAAAGGCTTCCTGCCACGACTTGAAATGATAGCGCGCCGTGTCCACGATGACGCCGTCCATGTCCCACAGCACCGCCCGGGCCGGACTATAGCCTTCGATGAGCGCCCCGCAGGACTCCCGGTGCGCGGGTGTCTTTGCGGCGTCTGTTTTTTCAGTCAGGAAGATGACGGCCTGGGATTCGGCGCCTTTGGAGCCGTCCCGCATGGTGACCAGAGCGGCGGTCTCGATGAGCTTCCTGGTCAGCCGGACGACCTTTCCCGTGATGTGCAGAGGCTCGCCGATTGAGAGGGGAGCATGGAGTCTCACCTGGGTTCTGGCGGTGAGGCCCTTGTAGCCGTGGAAGTAGGCGACGTAGGCCATAGCCTCGTCGAGCAGGCAGCAGATGAGTCCCCCGTGCATGATGCCCGGCCAGCCCTGGTGGAGCTCTCCGGGGGTGAAGTCAGCCTCAGCCTTCTCTCCATCCCAGGAGAAGCTCAGCTTCAGTCCGGCGGGGTTGTCCTTCCCGCAGCCGAAGCACTTGCGGAAGTCATCCTTAGCTGGAAGGCTTACCTTCTTGGGCACGCTTTCTTCCTTTCAAATGGGGATGGGATTGGGTTGGGTGATGGTTGGCTCCCGGAGGTACAGGGGCTGGAGGGTGGCCGGGTCATCGCAGTGTCCTTCGCTCAGGCGCTGCCAGGCCAGGAGG
>JAENJB010000086.1 GCA_016844565.1 Dehalococcoidia bacterium | reverse complement strand
TTCAGAGGAAGGCAATCTGGCCCATTCTAACATGTTCCCCGATCCCAGCCTCCATCCCGAGGGGGCCAAGAAGTCTCTGGCCAGCCAGATGATCAAACAGTTGGGCATTGAGATGGTGACACCGCCATCGGACATCCTGGCCGATGACATGCTTATCAAGGCCGATGATCTCTGGATCAAAGACATCCTCAAGAGATGAGGCCTCATCGACCTGAGGTCGTAAGGTATCCCGATTGAAGCGAGCAAGGAGGTAGAGAAGTGAAGAGGATAGGAACCATCCTGGTTGTGCTGATAATGACGGGGTTATTACTGGCCGCCTGCGCGTCGCCGAAAGCACCAGCGCCCACCCCGGCGCCGTCGCCGGAGAGACCGTCTGCAACGACACCAGGAACCCAGTCCGCGCCCACGTCTGCTCAATCGCGGGAGCAGAAGCTGGTCGCCGCGGCCAAGGCAGCGGGGGAGAAAGAGGTGGTGATGTGGACCTTCTCCTGGTATGCCGGCCCGGTGGAGAAGGCCTTTCAGGAGAGGTATCCCTTCCTTAAGCTAACGGTCTGGGACGGCAGCTCCGAAACAGAGCCGAGGGTAATTGAAGAGTATAAAGCCGGCAAGTATTCCCCAGACGTAATCGAACTGGCTATACGAAGAATGACGCGCGTAAATGCTGCCGGCGTCCTTCAGGAGTACGCCTTCCCTAACTGGCCGAATACCTGGCCAAATCAGCCTAAGCACAATTTCTGGCGCAACCACATGATTAACTTCTATGCCCCTGCTTACAATACCAGCCTGGTTTCTTCTGCAGAGGTTCCCAAGTCATGGGATGAGCTTGCCGATGTTAAATGGAGAGGGAGGGCGATAACTACGATTTCGGGTGCAGAACATATTATCGGATATGCGTACATGCGTGGCGACCTGACTTCTGAAGGGGTTAAGTGGGACGCGACAGTGGCTTTCTGGAAGAAGGTAATTGAGGCGACGAGACCACGAATAGGAAGTGGATTCAAGTCACCTCTGGATATGGCAATTCTAGGTGACGTGAGCCTCATGCTCCACGCATCGAACACAATTGTATTCAATATGATGAGGGTGGGAGCTCCCCTGGCCTACGCCCCAGTCAAGTGGGCACCTGCAGGTGGTTTTTCTATTGGCCTGGCGAAGCACCCGCGTAATCCTAATGCCGCCCAATTGCTATTGGATTTTCTGACCTCCGAGGAGGGCAACGTGATTCGCAGTAACACGTTTCCCACCCCTTCCCTCCACCCTGAGGGCTCAAAGAGAGCCCTTGGAAACCTGATGCTCAAGCCGGTGGGGATAGAGATGGTTGCAGTGCCCGATGAGCTTGTAACGGAGGAAATGCAAATAAGGGCTGACGAAATTTGGGTGAGGGACATCCTGGGGCGGCGGTAGGGTTATGGTGCTCCCTGTCCGAAACCCTGGAGAGGCTGGCACCGAACAGCCAGGTGAAACGTTGTATGACTCAAATTCGAAGGAGACGAAGATGAAGAAAACCTGGTATAGCTTTATGGCAGTGATAGTGGTGGTGGGGCTGCTGCTGTCAGCTTGCGCCGCCCCGAAGGCTCCTGCGCCGGCACGGGCCATCGCCATCGGCGACGCCGGCGCCGTCCGCGCCCACCTCAGCTCAAGCGCGGGAGCAGAAGCTGGTCGAGGCTGCCAAGGCGGCGGGGGAGAAGGAAGTGGTTATGTGGAGCTTCTCCTGGTATTCCGGCCCGGTGGAGCAGGCCTTTGAGGCCAAGTACCCTTTCCTCAAACTCAAGGTAGTGGACTTGAGCACCGAGCTGGAGGGCAGGGTACAGGAAGAGTACAAGGCCAAGCGGTACAACGTGGATGTCATCGAGATTCCCGTGCGCCGCATGCTCCGCCTGGTGGAATCAGGCATCATTCAGGAGTATCCCTTCCCCAACTGGCCCAATACCTGGCCCGACCAGCCCAAGCACAACTTCTTCAGACAGCACATCTTGAGCTGGTACGCTCCTGTCTATAACACCACCCAGATCACCGCCGCCGAGGCGCCGAAGACCTGGGATGACCTGGCCAATGCCAGGTGGGTTGGCAAGTCGATCACCACCATCTCCGCCGCCGATGCGTTCATCGGTCATACCTACATGAATGGCGATTTAACCGCCGCCGGGGTGAACTGGGACAAGACGACTGCGCTGTGGAAGAAGATACAAGATACAGCTAAGCCATCGATAGGGGCCGGATTCAAGGCGCCGCTTGACCTGGTGGTCGCCGGGGACAGGGCCCTGATGCTGATGGCCACCAACACCATAACCAACAACCTTCTGAGGCGTGGCGCTCCGGTGGCCTATGCCCCCTTCAAGCAGGTGCCTGCCGCGGCCTTCAGCATCGGGCTGGCCAAGAACCCGCCGAACTCCAATGCGGCCCAGTTGTTGATCGACTTCATTACCTCCGAGGTCGGCATTGCCGTGCGAGCGGACACTTTCCCGACGGCCACTCTTCATCCCGAGGCGGCCAAGAGGGCCTATGACAACCAGTTCCTCAAGGCTCAGGGAATCCAAATCGCCATGCCGCCCATAGAGTTCCTTAACGAGCAGATGATGTTGAAGGGCGATGAGGTCTGGATCAAAGACATACTGAAGCGGTAACCATCCTGCGCCGTTGCAGCGTTTGTACGGTAGTACGTGGAGGTTGAGAATGGAGAAGAAATGGCATAGCGTTCTGGCGTTAGTTGTGGTGACTGGGCTCTTGCTTTCCGCATGCGCGGCCCCCAAGTCGCCGGCTCCTGCTCCCGCGCCCGCTCCGTCCTCGGCGGCGGCAACGCCGGCCGCGCCTAAGCCGGGGGCAACGCGCGAGCAGCAACTGATTGAGGCGATCAAGGCGGCGGGAGAGAAGGAAGTAGTGTTCTGGACGCTTTCCTGGTATTCGGGGCCGGTGGAGCAGGCATTTGAAGCCAAGTACCCTTTCCTCAAGCTGAAGGCGGTGGACATGAGCGCGGAGTTGGAACCGAGGCTCGTGGAGGAGTACAAAGCCGGCAGGTATAATCCGGACGTGGTTATGGTGCCCCTGTACCGGGCCGTCCGCCTTCAAAGTGCCGGGATACTCCAGGAGTACCCCTTCCCCAACTGGCCCAACACCTGGCCGGGCCAGCCCAAGCACAACTTCTGGCGCAACACCCAGGACTCGCTCCGTCTCCCGATGTACAATACGGACAGGGTGGCGCCGGCCGATGTACCGAAGAGCTGGCAGGACCTCGACAATGCCAAGTGGAGAGGCCGGTCGATAATCTCCACCTCGGCTGGCTCGTGGATAATAGGGTATGCCTACGAACTCGGTGACTTGACCAAGGAGGGGGCGAAGTGGGACCGGACGGTGAGCTTCTGGAAGAAGGTGGTGGAGACTACCAGGCCGAGGGTCGGCACCGGATTCAAGGGACCGCTGGACCTCGTGGTCGTGGGTGACGTCGATATCATGCTGGTGTCGGCGGCGACCACCGGCCTTTACAACATACGCCGGGGAGCGCCGGTGGACTTCGCGCCTCTGAAGACGACCACGGCTGACCCGTGGTCGGTGGCCCTGCCGAAGTTCCCGCCTCATCCCAATGCGGCGCAGCTCCTCATCGATTTCCTGACCTCCGAGGAGGGGGTAATTGCCGCCGACATATTCCCCAATCCCACACGGCATCCCAACATGATGAAGAAGGCCATCGCCAACCAGTACTACGCTGGCAAGGGCACACAGATCATCTACGTGCCGGACGAGCTGGCGCCGGAGGCAATGTACCCCGAGGCCGACAACATCTGGATCAGGGATGTCATAGGCCGGCGGTAGGACTATACGGTTGGCCTCTGGATCATTCCCTTTTCACTGACCGGTGCGAACAGTGACGAGAGGGGTCACGCGGGCCCCTCTCGCCGTTAGTCATCTTCTGGCGAAGGAGAAGGAAGTTGCGTTGGCTGATTGACGAGCGGTCACATCGCGCAGACAATGCAGTCATTTCAAGGCGGGGGGACGATTCATGGCGGCCGTAACCAGGTCCGGGCCGCGGTTCAGTTTCTTCACTACCAGGAACATCATCCTCGTCCTGGTGGCGGCTTTCGTAATCCTGCTGGCCATAATACCCCTCTTCTTTCTCCTGTGGAACAGCTTTAAGGATGTGAGCGGCGGCAGGGTCGCCGACTTCGGGTTGGGCAACTTCAGCCTGACGAACTTCGTTCAGGCCTATGCCAGTCCGCAGACCTTCCTCTACCTGGGCAACACCTTCTATTTCGCCATCGGCACCATGGTGGTAGCCCTCGTCTTCGGCGGGGTCATCGCCTTCCTGGTGGAGCGCACCAACACACCTTTGAGGAACGTCATCTACGGGTTGATGTTCATCCCACTCATTATGCCGGGCATGCTCAAGGCAATCGCTTGGGTCTTGCTCCTCAGCCCCAGGGTTGGCATTTTGAACAAGCTGTGGTTCTCTCTCGGTTTCACCGATCCCCTCTTCAACGCATACTCCATGCCCGCCATGTGGTGGGTAGAGGGTTTGTCGATGTCTCCGCTGGTCTTCTTCATGCTGGGCGCCGCGCTTCGGGCGATGGACCCATCACTGGAGGAGGCTGCCTATACCGCCGGCGCCAATCGAGTCACTACCCTTTTTCGTGTTACCTTCCGCCTGATGCTTCCCGCTCTGGCATCGGTGTCCCTTCTGATGTTTGTCCGCGGACTGGAGTCCCTTGAGGTGCCACTGATTATGGGGTCCGGAGAGGGAATCATGGTCTACGCCACGCAGATTTACTTCGCCCTCAAGGTCTTCACCCCACCCAAGTATGGGGAGGCCTATGTCTTCAGCATCGTGATGTTGGCGTTGGCCTTCCTGGGGGTATTCTTATATCAAAGGGTGATGTCACGCTCCGAAAGGTGTGTCACCGTCACCGGCAAGGGATACCGGCCGCGACTCATGAACCTGGGCAAGTGGCGCCCCCTGATGGCCGTCTTCGTCTTGTTCTTTCTCTTTGTGGCTTTCATTTTGCCCTTCTTGGTGCTCGCGTGGGTTTCCCTTCTGCCCTATCTGCAGCTTCCCTCGGCGGCAGCGCTGGCCAACGTTAGCTTGAAGAACTACGCTGACCTCTTCAATAGGTATGATTTCCCGATTGTGATGAAGAACACGGCGATCCTCGCGGCAGCAGTTGGAGTGGGAGGCATGCTTCTGGCGCTTATCATTTCCTGGATGGTGATTCGGCTGAAGCCTAAGGGGGTGCGCTTCCTGGACACGGCCGCTTTTCTTCCCATGGCGGTCCCCTCCATAGCGCTGGCCTTCAGCTTCATGGTGCTCTTCCTGCGGCTGCCCATTCCGATATACGGGACTATCTGGATACTGGTGCTGGCGCATCTGATAAAGTATCTGCCCATGGCAACCCGGTTCACGCACACCGGCCTGTCGCAGATTCACAGGGAACTGGAAGACGCGGCCGCCAGCAGCGGCGCAAGCTTTGTGGCGGTGCAGCGGCGCATTCTCATCCCACTGCTGCTGCCCTCTCTGGTTAGCGGCGGGCTGTACATTCTGATGCTCACCGTCAAGGTGTTCTCCATTGCGGCTGTGCTGTACACGCCCGACACCATGGTCTTCTCGGTCTACGTCTACCAGCTATGGGACCGTGGTGGGGCCAACGAAGTGGGAGCCCTGGCCGTGGTAATGGTCGTCTTCCTCACCGCTCTGACCATTGTTGCCCGAAAGTTGACTCAGGGCCGGGGGATGCAGATCGCCGGGTAATCTGGTTTTGTCCCAATAACACCAATAACAAAGGAGGTGGGTTGTTATGAAAAAGATCGTTTTCTCCGTTGTCACTCTAGTCCTGGTGGTCGCCTTCATCCTTTCTGCCTGCGCCGCTCCTAAGACTCCTTCGCCAACTCCGT
Source organism: Dehalococcoidia bacterium (assembly GCA_016844565.1). Lineage (GTDB taxonomy): Bacteria > Chloroflexota > Dehalococcoidia > JAENJB01 > JAENJB01 > JAENJB01. The sequence goes on along the minus strand of JAENJB010000086.1, from coordinate 1,233 downwards.
CGCCCGAGAAGCCGGGCGCGGCCGCTCCGGCGCCAACCGCACCCGGGGCGGCTTTGACGCGGGAGCAGAAGCTGATCGAGGCTGCCAAGAAGGAAGGCGAGGTGGTCCTGTGGACCATATCCTGGTCCCCCGGCCCGGTGGAGCGGGCCTTCGAGGCCAAGTACCCGTTTATCAGGCTTAAGGCATGGGACGGCAGTGAGGGTGTGAAGGCAAAATTGCAGGAAGAATACAAGGCTGGCCTGTACACCCCTGATGTTATCCAGCTCTCGCAACGCGACCTGGTGCGCTTTCGCGAGATGGGTATCCTGGGAGAATACGAGTTTCCAAATGTGGTGGGCTGGAAGCGCCAGCCGGATCACAACTTCTGGAAGAACCATCAGGTAAGCCTGCGCGTCCCGGCCTACAATACCAAGATGGTATCTCCGGCTGATGTGCCCAGGAAATGGGAAGACCTCAACGATACCAAGTGGCGCGGGAAGGCGATAATGTCGCTCTCCGGCGCCGATTATCCCCTGCTGCATGCCTACCTTCTGGGGGATGTGACCAAAGAGGGAATTAAACTGGAGAGGAGCGTGAAATTCTGGAAGGATGTAGTACAGACCACCAGGCCCGTCATAGGGAGTGGGTTCAAAGGCCCGATGGAGCAGCTCGTAGTCGGGGACGTGAGCATCATGTTGATGTCATCGGCGACGACCACTCTGGATCTGATACGGAAGGGGGCACCAGTAGATTTCGCACCTATCAACAAGGTTGTCGGTGGTGTCTGGGGGCTGGCTTTGACATCGAAACCGCCACATCCCAACGCCGCCCGTTTGCTGCTGGACTTTCTGACCTCTGAAGAAGGGGCTCTGGTCCATGCCGATTCTTCCCCCAATCCCACTCTTCACCCCACGGCGGCGAAGAAGGCTTACGCCAACCAGTACTTCGCCAGCCGCGGCGTTGAGTGGACGGACCTCCCGATGGAGCTGGCTGCGGACGAGGAGTACAACAGGGCAGCAGACCTGTGGCTCAAGGACATCCTGGGCGTCAAGCGGTGAGCTATGGGGAAGCGTTGACAACGTTGCGCCGAGATAGTAATGTGGGAGACTGGTGGCTATGTTGGGGAAACGCCAAGAAGCACTGGAGGTCTCCCGGAGGTGGAAACGATGGTGAAGTAGGCGGGAAGCCAGGTAGTAAGGGTTAGGCTGGAATACAAAGGAGAACAAGGGAATGAAGACGCTATCAAGATGGTTT
>JAENJB010000085.1 GCA_016844565.1 Dehalococcoidia bacterium | reverse complement strand
TCATCGAAACGGTGTACCCGGCCAGCAGCGCCGGCCGGTCCTCCCAGGAGCGAACCAATACGTCCGAGTCGTGCAGAAAATCGCCTTCTCCCCGCCACTGGTCGAGAAACTCGCTGCGTACCGAGCGGCCACCCTCCACCACCGCGATGACCCCGGAGTTGCCGACAACCACGGCCGCGGCTCCGTCGCCAAACCATGCCTCAAAATCGGACTGTGGCGTGCCGAGACGGCAGTCTGAGGCCACTACCAGGGCCAACTCCACCGACCCGCTCTTGACCGAATCCACTGCCAGTCCCAGAGCAGTAGTGCCCGACCGCAGCGAACCGGTGATATCCTGTGTCCGCACCGACGACGGCAAGTCAAGGGCTGCCGCAATAATGGCCGCGGCCTGCTTCTCCTTGTAAGGAGATGTAGTCGTAGCCAGAAAGAGGCTGCCGACTTTTGATTTATCTACCCCCTTGAGAGCTTCAGAGGCGGCCGCCACTGCCATGGTCAGACTATCTTCATCGAAGTTGACCACGGCCTTCTCGCCGCCCAGGCTGGGCTTGCCCCACGCCCGCCCCAATTCATCCCGGCTCAACCGGTTGAAAGGAATATAAGCTGCGCACGAGACTATTCCTGCCATCGCTTGGTCACCCCCTTCGATGCCCGTTTGACACTCTCACGTCGGCCCTTCTCCCGACCCTAGGCCCCCATTACTGTCATTGCTTCTGTCATTCTGAGTTCGCGCAGCGGAACGAAGAATCCGCCACGTCTCGTCACACCAGGCGCGGATCCTTCGGCCTCCCGATTCCATCGGGATGGTCTCAGGATGACATTTCCATAACAATGGCAATCCTATCCTCACGGCTCGCCGACAATGGTCACCGCGCACACGAACTTGCCCGGGTGCCCGCCCTGATTGTGGGCCAGCCCGAGCTTGCAACTCTTCAACTGCCGGGACGGGTCCTGAGCCTTGCCCTGAATCTGCTTGTAGATTTCGTAGGTCTCCCGGCAGCCGCTGGCGCCGATGGGATGGCCGAAAGACTTCAGTCCGCCGCTTAAGTTGATGGGGATCTCCCCTTCCTGGTTGAAGGTCCCCGCCTCGATGTCTTTCTTGTAGTTGCCCCGTTCACATAGGGACAGGGACTCGGTGGCTATAAGCTCGGCGATGGAGAAGCAATCATGCAGCTCCACCACGTCCAGCTCCTTGCGCGGGTTCTTTATGCCCGCTTGCTCGTACGCTTGCCGGCAGGCATGCTCCGTCTCGTCCCACCAGGTGAAGTCATACCCCTGCATTACCTTCCCCATCCCCGGCCCGGCAGCAAGCCCGAAGCCCTTTATGGTCACATAGTCCTTCCTGAAGCTCTTGGCGTCTTCAGACCGGCACATCACCGCCGCCGCCGCCCCATCGGTCACGCCGCAGCAATCGAACAGCCCGAGCGGCCAGGCGATCATCGGGGCTTTCAGCACCTGCTCGATGGTAATCTCCCGCCGCAGGTGAGCCTTCGGATTGCGGGCGCCGTTGTGGTGGCTCTTTACCGAAATCATCGCCAGCACGCGCTTGCCCTCATCGCGGCTCAACCCGTACTTGGAGAAGTACTTGGTGGCCGCCAGCGCGTAGCGCCCCGGAGCTGAAGTGCCGTAGCCCCAGGTGGGATGCCACTTATCCACGCCCAGCGCCGTACCCAGGCCGCCAAAACCAGCATCCTTCAACTTCTCAAAGCCTATGGCCAGCACCAGGTCGTACTGCTTGCTCAATAAGCCGTAGCAAGCGCCTCTCAAAGCCTCATGCCCCGTGCCGCAGGCGTTCTCCACCCTGGTCACCGGCTTGTAGTCCAGTTTCAGAGGGGTGGCCACCGTACCTGAGCCCGTAACCCCGAGGAAGGTGCCCACCCAGGCTGCGTGGATGTCCTTCGACTCCACCCCGGCATCAGCGAAGGCCTCGTAGGCTGCTTCGATCACCAGGTCCTCCGGACTGGTATCCCACCGCTCGCCAAACTGGGTACAGCCCATGCCCACTATGGCTACTTTGTCTTTAATGCTCTCCATGTATCGGTTCCTCCTCTAGCACCGTACCGGTCGCGCTTTCCAGTAATAGTTGTGGATGCCCGAACCGTCGTGCAGGTTTCTGAAAGTAAGCTCCACAGGCATATTGATCTCAATCTTGGCCGGGTCCCGGTCCGTCAGAATGCAGTAGAAACGCCCGCCGTTGTCGAAATCCACTATACTCATCACATTCGGCAGGTCGGCGACCACCGCCCGCTCATCCATGCTGAAAGTGAAGAGCTTCCCCTTCTCCCCGGAAAGCCTGACCTCCTCGTAGTTGTCCTTGGCGTGGCACTTCCCGCATATTCTCTGAATTGGGAACTGGATAGTCCCGCAAGCCTTGCACTTGTTTCCGTGAGCACGCCACACCTGATTGCGCTCTCGCCAGAGCACCGTCAAAGCCGAACGGTCCGGCTCCCGGCGTTCCGCCTCCCACTCCATCAGGGCGCGGAACTTGATGTACTTCCCATAGCTGGGCAGAGCCATCTTAGCGGCCAGATGCTTCTTGATGGCGCGCCGGTCCTTAATCTTCTCTACCAGATCAGTGGTCTCCAGCAGGAAAACATCTGCCCCGTCGCCATAGTTGGCCAGCAATATTTTCTGCCCGGGCTTAGCATCCTCGAGGGCCGCCACCAGCGCCATCAAAGCGGAAGCCGCTCCGGTGTTTCCCACGACGCCTAAAAGCGGGTCCTGCACCTGCGTGTTAGGGTCGAAGCCGAGTATCCTGGCCATGGCCTGATGCCGCCGCCCGTCCGGGGCGTAGAACACCACCCGGTGAATGTCCTTAGGGGTCAACTTGTTCCTCTGCATCAGCTTTTTGACGGCCTCGGGCAGTATCTTCTGATACCCCTCCTCGGTGATGAACCTGTCCTCCCATGTCCGGTTGAAGCGGTCCGACTGGGTCCTCCAGAAGTCCATAAACTCCGAAGTGAGGTTATAGCTATCCAGTATCTTCACCGCCACGTTGTCCTTACCCAACAGAAGGGCTGCCCCACCATCGCCGAAGACGGACTCGAACTCCGAGTTCGGGGCTGCGGTGCGGCAATCGGCGGCCACGACCAGTGCGTTCTTGCTGGAGCCGGCATTTATGGCGTCCATAGCTGTCCGTAGAGCCATCGTCCCGCCCCGGATAGAGGTAGCGAAATCGGCGCTGAACAGCTCCCCACGCAGGTCAAGAGCCGCGGCGATGATGCTCGCCGACTGCTTCTCCTTATAGGGAGGGTTCGTCGTGGCGAAGTACAGCGCCTCCACCTGGTCCCTGGGGGTATCCTTCAGGCAATCAACGCCAGCTTCGACAGCCAGGGTGATGCTGTCCTCATCGAAGTTGGCCACGGCCTTCTCGCCACTCTGAGGAGACTCCGCCCACACGCGAGACAGCTCCTCCCTCTTCAAACGATAGATGGGAATGTAAGCTCCGTAGGAGACTATTCCGACCATTAACTAAACACCTCCTTCGGTGAGAGCATTTATGAACCCCTTCTGTCATTGCGGGCGGAGCGAAGCAATCTCACCACCGTCCTTTGGATTGCTTCGTCGTCCCGATACATCGGGACTCCTCGCAATGACACACTAAAGACTCGGTCAAGCCTTGTTGAACTGGTAGGACAGCTTCCCCTCCGCCAGCGTCACCGGCGTGACTACCACCTCCATGCCCACCTTGATCTCTTCCGGCGAGATGCCCTTGTCCAGCCGCCCGAAAACCCTCACTCCCGGAGGGAACTCGGCCAGCGCCAGGATGTAAGGGGTATCGTTTTCGAACCCTGACGGGCCGTAGCTGACGATGGTGTAGGTCATCAGCTTCCCTTTGCCCTGCACCGGCTGCCATTCCATCTCGCTGCTGAAGTCGTCGGCGCAATCGGCCCGTGGCGGGAAATATATCCGCCCGCACTTCTTACAGCGATTGGCCACGACCTGCCCCTTCTCCAGATAGGTCACAAAGTCTGCCGTCTTCGTCTCCGTGGTGAAGCTGACCGCGCCGAATTTCTCGAATCCCATGGCTTCTTACCTCCCTAGAATGGTTACGTTGCCATAGATCCCCACACCACCGATGTTGTGCACCAGACCGATCTTTGCCCCCTCCACCTGCCCCGTCTCGCCCTGACCCCTCAACTGCTTCACTACAGTCCTGATTTGAGAACCGCCGGTGGCCCCAATGGGATGTCCCTTGGACAGGAGCCCGCCGTCGATATTGACCGGTATCTTTCCGCCGATGTAGGTCTGCTTCTCGTCTATCAATCGGGGACCCTCGCCGGAGCGGGCGAACCCCAGGTCCTCGTATGCCATCAGCTCGGCGATGGTGAAGCAGTCGTGCACCTCGGCAACGTCTATGTCCTCCGGCCCCACGCCGGCCATCTCATAGGCCTGCCGCGCCGCTTCACGAGCACAGCTCAAACCGGTGTAGAGTTTCTTGTTGCTCAGTGTGGTCGAATCGGTGGCTGCGCCCACACCCAGCACCCAGATGGGCACCTTCGCGATGCGCGCTGCCTCCTCCTTGCTGGCAAGAATGATACAGGAAGCGCCGTCGGCATTGGCGCAGCAGTCATAGGTCTTCAGTGGAAGGGTCACTACCGCCGATTTCATCACATCTTCTTCGGTGAGCGCCTTGCGGAAGGTCGCCCTGGCATTCAACGCGCCGTAGCTGGAGTTCTTCACCCTGATCCGGGCCAGTTGCTCCGGCTTGGTGCCGTAGGCCGCCATGTGGGCGCGCGCATACATGGCGTAGCCGGCTGGCATGGTGACACCGAACGGCGACTCCCACATTATGTCGCCTCCTCTCCCCATCCTCTCCGCCGCCTCGCGAGAACTGATCTCCGACATCTTCTGAAAGCCCACCACCGCCACCACGCTATGCAGTCCGGACTTGATGAGCGCATAGGCCACCCTGAGGCCGGTGCTGCTGGATGAGCAGATGGTCTCCACATAGAAAGTGGGCTTGGGCACCAGGTTGAGGTACTCGGCAATCACCCCCGCAGGGCTGCGCTGTTTGTCATACTCCGGGGCCGAGCAGATGACAGACGCCCCGATATCCCCTGTCTTGAGGTTCAACCCATCCATCGCCTCCCTGAAGGCCTCGAAACACAGCTCCCGCACCGACTGTCCACATCCACGGCTGAAGACAGTCTGTCCTGCACCAACGATAGCTACACTCTTTTCCATGGGATTCACCCCTTTCGAAATAGAATGGCGCCAAAGAGCGGAGGAAAAGATGGGAACAACGAAACATGCCCGGGGCAACGAATCTTAGGAGGTATGGGGTGACTCATTAACCTTCTGTCCTACTGAGGGAAACCGTAGAATCCTATCACAACGACATTTCCATACCCACATCATGTCCCATCAGATAAGGGAGCAGAGGGCTGAATACATAGCCCGTGACCCCTGCTTCGCCATGCTCTACTCCAGTCCCAGAGCAAAGCTGGCTACCGCCGAGGAGCTCGTCGCCAGCATGGACAAGGCGGGAATAGATACCTCAGTAGTGCTCAACATCGGCTGGACAGACCATGCCCTCTGTGTACAGACCAATGACTATCTCCTCGAAGCCATGTCCCGCTATCCGAAGCGCATAGCGGGCTTCTGCACCCTGCAACCGCGCTCCGGCGATTTGGCTCTTAAAGAGTTCGAACGTTGCATCCGGGGCGGCATCAAGGGCATCGGCGAGTTGAGGCCGGATGTGCAATCAATTGACCTGACCGGCGAGAATATGGCCTCCATCGTTAGACTGGCGGGAGAACACCATCTTCCCATACTCCTCCATACCGATGAGCCGGTTGGGCACCGGTACCCGGGCAAGGGAAGCAACACGCCTGAGAAAATCTATCCTTTTATCACCTCCTTCCCGGAGGTGAAGCTGGTCTGCGCTCACTGGGGCAGCGGCCTCCCCTTCTACGCGCTCATGCCAGAAGTGGCCACTGCTTTTAAGAATGTGTATTTCGACACCGCGGCCTCCAACTTTCTCTACCGGCCGGCGATTTTCCAGAATGTCATTGACCTGGTCGGTGCCAGCAAGATACTCTTTGGCAGCGATTATCCGCTGGTCGGTCAAGGAAAGCTCATCAAGGACATCCGCTCCCGAAACCTGCCGCCGGAGGCCGAGCGGGGCATTCTGGGTGAAAACGCCGCGAGCCTCCTCGCCTGATGGAGCAGGTCCGCTCTTTCATCGCCATCGAGCTGCCCCAAGAGGTGAAGACCTGCCTCTCCGACCTGGAGCGCGAGCTCAAGAGGGGCAGGCATTCCGCCATCAAATGGGTGTCCCCGGAGGGCATCCACCTCACCCTCAAGTTCATGGGGAATGTCGAGACGGACAAAATCGACGCCGTGGAGAAAGCCATCCGCGAGGCTGGCGAGGGGATAGTGTCCTTTCACCTCGAACTGGGCGAATTGGGCGCCTTCCCAAACTTCGGCCGGCCCCGCGTCGCCTGGGTTGGTCTGAAGGGAGAACTCGACAGACTTATCGCACTCCAGAAACGCCTGGATTCCCTCCTGTCGGCCCTCGGTTTTCCGGCGGAGGAACGGCCCTTCAGCCCACACCTCACTCTATCGCGGGTGAGAGACGATATCTCCATCACCGACAGACAGAGCTTCGGCCAGTTGCTACAGAAGACAAAGTTCGAGGGCGGATGCGGGTTTCTGGTGGAGTCGGTGAACCTCATGCAGAGCCAGCTAACGCCGGCCGGTGCTATCTACACGCGCCTCGACTCGGTGCCGCTGCTGAAGGTGTAGTCCTCAGGTGATTCGCGGCAGAATAAAAGAGAGCAGGATGAGGATGATGAATATGGAGCCAGTGATGAGTACTATCCTCTTGAGCTCTCGGGACACCTGGGCATGCTGGAAAAGCATGGCCTTACTTGGTTCGGCGACAGCCGTCCGGCGAGACCTGGCGTCAGGGATATTCACCGGCGCGGGTATGGTCTTCGCCGCGTCGCCCACTTCCTTCACCCCAGGTTGGGGCGATACGGGCGGCCTGACACCAACCCCGTTTCTGAAAGGTTGCCTGGCCCGACCTTTTCTCTTCTTAGTAGGCATGTAATTCAACCTCTCTATTTCAAAACGTTTCTCAGCAGGTGCGAAATCCTCGCCCTCTTCATCACCCTCACCTTAGTCCTCTCCCGTCAAGGGAGAGGAGACAAGTCCTCTCTCCCCTAGAGGGAGAGAGTTAGAGAGAGGGGGATCTCGCCTCATACCTGAGCACCGCGCCAGCAAACCCTATTCCGCCCTCGGATGGGCCTTCTCGTACTCCCGGCGCAGGTGCTCGCTGCTCAGATGGGTGTATATCTGGGTGGTGGTGATATTGGCATGACCCAGCAACTCCTGCACGGACCTCAAATCCGCGCCGCCATCGAGCATGTGAGTGGCGAAGCTGTGCCTCAACCTGTGAGGACTGACCTTGTCCCCCAAGTTGGCCCGTTGAGCATAACCTTTCAGAATCTGCCAGAAGCCCTGCCTGGTCAGCCGCTCGCCACGCCGGTTGAGGAACAGCGCTTTGGTATCGTCGTCCAACAAGAGCTGGGGCCGGGTCTCCTCCATGTATCGCTCGGTAACCCGCGCCGCCTGAGGATGAATCGGGATAATCCGCTCCTTCCCACCCTTGCCGAAGCACTTCACATAGCCGGACTTAGTATCCACGTCGCCCAAGTCCAAGGATATCAGCTCGCTCACCCTGATGCCGCTAGCGTAGAGCAGCTCAAGCATCGACCGGTCCCGCTTGGCCTCCGGCGTAGACAGCTTCGCCGGCTCCTCCAGCAAGCGGCGCACATCGCCGACGGACAGGGGCTTGGGCAGACTCCTCTTGACCCTGGCCGATCCCAGGTTTTCGGTGGGATTAGCTTTCAGCTTCCCTTCATTCACCATGTACCTGAAAAACGACCTCGCGGCGGCTATCTTCCGCGCTACCGTGGACGGCCCATAGCCTCTTTCCTTGAGGTGGAGGAAGTAGTCAGTCATCATCTCTTTGTTCACGCCCACCCAATCCGGGATGACATTACCGCGCGAGACCCGCCTCTCGGCGAAGTCCTGGAGTTGGCCCAGGTCACTCTCATAGGCTACCAGGGTGTTGACAGAGACACCCTTCTCAACTCTTAGATAATCCAGAAAGGAACCAATATCTTCTTTCAAACCCCTGCCTCCAAAGGTAAGACGCTAGATTTTAACATAAAGTTAGAGAAAATGTGCACGTCTCATGATACAATCAACTCCAGGACTATGGACCTCAGCCAGCAGTTGCCAACCCTGCCCGCCAGGCCCGGCGTCTACCTTTTCAAGGACGCCTCGGGGACCGTCCTCTACGTCGGCAAAGCGGCCAGCCTGAGGAACCGCGTCCGGTCCTATTTCGCCGCCGGCGCCCAGTTGCCCCCGAAGATAAGCCGGATGGTCGCCCTGGTGAATGACCTCGAGGTCATCATCGCCGATTCCGAGCAGGATGCCCTGCTCATGGAATGCAACCTGATCAAGCGCTACCGGCCTCGTTACAATGCCCGTCTCAAAGACGACAAGAGCTTCCCTTACCTGAAGATAGACCTGAGGGATGAGTGGCCCAGGGTGTACATCACCCGCCGGTGGGAGAAAGGAAAGGGCCGCTACTTCGGCCCCTACGCCAACGCGGGCTCGGTGCGGCGGACGATGGCCCTGCTCCAGAGGCTCTTCCCCTTCCGCTCCTGTTCGAGGATTCCGGCGGGCGCCCCCCGGGCCTGTCTCGACTACCACATCCACCGCTGCGTGGGGCCCTGCATCGGCGCGGTGACCAGCGAAGAGTACGCCCACATGATACGCCAGGTCATTCTCTTCCTGGAAGGCCGCCAGGAGAAGATCGTAGGTGAGTTGAGACATCAGATGAAGCAAGCGGCTGCCGACCTCGACTTCGAGAAAGCAGCTCTCTTGCGCAACCAGATTCAGGCTATTCAGCAGGTCATCGAAGGACAGAAGCTGGCCACCGCGGTACGGGGCGACCTGGATGCCATCGCCTTCGTCCAGGACAACGACCTGGCCTACGTCGAGACCTTCTTCATCCGGAACGGCAAGCTCACGGGCCGCGACCACTTCCTCCTGGAAGGCGTCCGCGACATGGAGCCGGGGGAGATTCTCGCCAGCTTCGTCAAACAGTTTTATCTGTCAGCCACGTCCGTTCCTCCGGTGATACTCCTGCCGGAACAGCCCGCTGAAGCGTCAGAGCTCGAGGATTGGCTCAGAGCAAAGAAAGGCGCCAGGGTCCGGCTGCAGGCGCCGGCGCGGGGTCAGAGGCGCAAGCTCCTTGAAATGGTGATTGAGAACGCCCGGCAAGGCTGGGAGCAGTTCCGGCAGAAGCACATCACCAGCACAGAGGCGCTGGCCACCGCCATGGCGGAGCTCCGCGACCGGCTCCACCTCCCCACGACGCCTGAGAGGATGGAATGTTACGACATCTCCAACATTCTCGGCGCCGCGGCGGTGGGCAGCATGGTGGTCTTTGAGAAAGGCCTTCCGAAGCCGGCCCACTATCGCCGTTTCCGCATCAAGACCGTTGGGCAGGCTGACGACTACGCCATGCTCCAGGAGGTGTTGAGGCGCCGGTTCAAGAGAGCGGGCCAGCCCGCTGCCGCCGCCCAAGGAGAGAGCTGGGCAATGAGGCCCGACCTGGTCATTGTGGACGGAGGCAAAGGCCAGATCAATGCGGCGCAGGCAGTATTGTACGAGGTTGGGATAGATATCCCCGTCATCAGCATCGCCAAGGAGAGGGAAGAAATCTTCATCCCCGGGCAGTCAGACCCGGTTGCTCTGCCTCCCACCACGTCGGCTTCGCAGATGATTCAGCGCATCCGGGACGAGGCCCACCGCTTCGCTATTAGCTACCACACCCGTCTGAGAACCAGGATCTCCATGGCCTCCGCCCTCGACGAGGTCCCGGGCATCGGCCCGAAGCGCAAGCGCGCCCTGCTGCGCCAGTTCGGCACCCTCAAAGGAATCAAGGAGGCCTCCGCCGAAGCCATCGCCGCAGCCGCCAGCGTCAGCCGTGAGCTGGCCGAGAAGATAAGGGAGAGCCTGTAGTCAGCTTTCAGAAGGAACCGTCACACAACCTGTCCAGATTTCGGGGACCACCTCAGAGTTCAAAGCTTGGTCCAGTTCTGCTTTGCATTTTCGGTCTGATTACTGCAGTTGCCCAACCCTTTCTACCGTTGGACCCAGGCGGTGAATTCGTGACACTTACTGGGACTTTGCACAATGTGACAGGGCTTGGGAGTTTCTTGTTTGCTGTTGTCGGCATCTTCGTTACATCACGAAGACTAAGACAAGACCCAGGCTGGCAGTCCTACCGGAACTTCTCAGTAGTCTCCAGCGTAGTTGCCCTGGTGAGTCTGCTTGCGTGGATCGGCATTGCCAAGGGCGCCGGAATTGGCGCCGTGAATGGCGTTTTACAACGCGTATTTGCAGGGGCAATACTTCTTTGGATTGAAGTCATGGCACTGCATCTATTCAAGGGATCAGATTACTCGTAGCGACTTCGGAGTCCAGACCGGGGGATTCGGACTAATCTGGTTTAGTGAAAAAACACTCCAGAAATATCCTCTCACTTCTTCAAACATCACAATTTGAGTGAATGTGTGGAGCCGCGCGACGCAATTGGACTATCCATGATGGCACCGAATCAACTGGGTATTGGGCGAAGTAGTGGCTGCCTTTCAACAAAGGCAGCCACTACCTGACGCAACTATCTCTAAGCCGCTGCCCGGCTAACAGCTCTGCCCTCAAGGATATCCATTGCCTCTTGGCGGTAGGCGTCCATAAGGTACGGTATTCCGGTTATCTTGGCGCATTCCTCAGTCAGCGACATGAGCTCACGGCGGCCAATGGCGGGTATGCTGAAGCACCTGGCGCCTGCCATAAGCTGCTGCAATCCCACCCTGATCTTCTCGGCGTAGCTGTAGATTCCAACGGCGCCGAGTGGGACATTCTTGATCTCGTCCTTCCCGACAATAGCCATCACATCCTCGTAGTTGACGAAGATCTCCTCAACCGTTGTACCGAATTGTTTTACCGTTTGCGGCAGCTTGTTGTCTCTTATCCACTGGGCGATATTCTTGCCGACCATGCCCGGGATCATCAGAGCACGGCCCATGCAGACCGATTTGCAGTAGGGCGCCCCAAGGGCAAGCGCTTTGAATACGCCATCCTCGCTGCTGAAGGCCCCGGCGAAGGCAATATCCGGCACCCGCTCTCCCCTATCGGCGAGCTTCTTGCAGAACTCGTACGCCGCGGAGTGCAGGTAGAGGCTGGGCATCCCCCATTCCTCCATCATCCGCCAGGGACTCATGCCGGTGCCTCCGGGAGCCCCATCGATGGTGAGCAGATCGATCTTGGCCTGGGAGCCCCACTTAATGGCCATGGCCAGTTCTCGCAGGCCATAAGCACCGGTCTTCAGCGTAATACGTTTGAAGCCGAGGCTGCGCAGTCGCCGAACTTCGGCGTGAAAACCTTCCTCGTCGATGAAGCCCAAACGACTGTGCCGCTCGAATTCCTTGATCGCACCGTCCTTGAAGGCAGCCTGGTTGATGGGGTTCTTGGGGTCCGGGGTGACTATGTAGCCTCGCCGCTGCAACTCCAGTGCACGCTCCAGGGTGTTGACTTTGATCTCACCGCCAATACATTTCGCGCCCTGTCCCCATTTCAATTCAATCGTATCCAGACCGTGCTTCTTGCTGACGTACTCAGCTACCCCCAATCTTGTGTCCTCAACATTCATCTGCACCAGTATTTCTCCGTATCCCTGGTGGTAGCGACGATAGATCTCGATGCGGCGGTCCATGTCCGGCGCCGAAGTGATCCTGCCCTTCGAATCGCGCACAAGCTGTGGGTCTATCCCGCACACGTTTTCGCCGCAGACCAGAGTGATTCCGGCGAGGGCAGCCCCGACCGCAAAGTGGTCCCAGTGCTTGCGCGCTATTTCCGTCGACCCCAGGGCCCCGGTGAAGATGGGGACCCTCATCCTGACCTTAAGGTCCCAGCCGTACTCCGCCTCGGTATTCACTGACGGGAAGGTGGCGGTGTCAGGATTGCCAACAACGCCAGGCGGCAGCCCGCGAGCGCCGAAGGCGTATCCCTGTATGTTCAGATGGGAATAGTCGACAGGGTAGTCCTTGTCACCTCCGGCGGTGACCTCGCCGAAGGGCCCGGGATATATTAGCTCGCGACCGCGAAAGGACGCTTTGAACACCTCACAGTTCCCAGTGCAGGTATCAGTGCAGCGGGTGCACAGGCCGCTCATGGGCACTATGCTTCTGGAACGGTTGGCAGTCCCGGTGGCTTCATTTGAATTGGGCCGTTGCAGATTCATACAGTACTTCTCCTTCTATTTCGTTCGCTGTTCCCGTTGCGGAATTCACTCAAATTGAATGCTGCCTCCTTTATGCACATGTTTCTGACCTCACAGCACGTCGCTAATCAGCCTTTCAACGTATTCCGCTATCGCCGGAGAACTCGTCAGTCCAGGCGATTCGATGCCAATCAGGTTCACGAAGCCGGGCAGGCCTCTTTCCTTTTCGTGCTTGATGACGAAGTCCCTGAAGTCTTCACCGAGGCCTTGCAGCTTGGGCCTGATGCCCGCCGTGTCTGGAGCAAGGTCTTCATATTTGATGAAGGGCAGAAATCGTTTGGCTGAGTGATGGAAAGCCCTCTGTTGCGACTCGTCCACCGTGTAGTCGATCTCATCGACGAACCGTGCATTGGGCCCCAAACGCATTCTCCCTTCCACGTCCAGGACAGTGTGGATTCCTACCCCGCCACTATGGGGTTCCGGTACCGGATAGATCAGTCTTCCTACCATCTTGCTCTTACGGTTGTTCACACTGAAGTACTCGCCCACGCAGTAGCGAAGTCTATACCCGGCCTTGTCAATATCGATTCCAGCCAGTTGAGCTATCGTATCTGAATGCAGGCCGGCGCAGTTCACGAGGACTTCGGTCTTGAACCCATGTGCGGCAGCTCCGTTCTTCACCTCAACCCTATACCCGTCGGATAAGCGCTCTATTCCCACGACCTCGGCTCGATACGCGATTTCAACCCCGTTCTCCTTTGCCCTGCCGTGAAAGAATCTCATCAACGCGTATGAGTCAATTACACCGGTAGAAGGAGAGAGAATAGCGGCTTCAGCCGCTACGTTTGGCTCAAGCGCCCTGATCTCCCTCTGGCTGAGCATTACCAGATCCTCGACACCATTCCTTCTTCCCTGCTGGAGCAGTCGCTCCAACCTCCCGACCTCACCACTATCGGTGGCGACTATGAGCTTGCCCGTCTTTCGATAAGGAATGCCGTGCTGCTGACATAGTTGATAGAGCTGAGCGCTGCCAGCAACGCATGTCTTTGCCTTCAGCGAACCCTCCTCATAATAGATACCGGCGTGGATAGTCTCGCTATTCCTGCTGCTCGTCTCCCGTCCAAAGCTGTCGTTCTTCTCCAGCACGTATACTTCATGGCCCTCTCCGGCCACCTGGGCGGCTACCGCCAGGCCTATTACTCCCGCCCCGATGATGGTGATCATGCCGCATCTCTCATAGCGATGACAGCTCTCTAAAGTGGACCATCTGCTGATACTCCATTACGGTGCTCATGGGCCTGTTCTCAGATTCGATGCCGGCTTCCTCAGCAGCAGCTATCGGATTCAACCCCCCCAGGAGTATCATGCCAACCCTGTTGGGGTCGACAGGCACCTCACATACAGGTTCACTCGTATTGCCCATTACCAGTAGCCCGCCAATCCCCGCTTGTCCCAATCTCTTCACCACGTCCTGGGCTATACCCCTGCACATCGCGGGAATCTCACGGAAATTGGCCAGCACCTTCCCGTTGCCATTCCTAGCAGCCTCAGTCACAGCGGTCATCCTGGCTCTTATGAACACCTCCGAAGGGTCGAGGGATGAGCCCGCATAGTGAATGAGTTCAACGAAGCGGAGAGGTATGCGATTGCGCACCTGAAGTATGCCACCAAACCTTGAGTCCATGGGAACACCGGCCTTGAGCAAAGCTCCATTGACCACAACACTGCAGACGGTGGCAAGCCCTATCTTACCTTCGGGAACAGTGAATTCCCCCAACATTTCCCCCTCGCTGGCTACTGCCACCAGGTCGCTCACACAGAGGCCATCTTCGAAAGCTGGCTTCATGGCGTGAAGTGCCGTCCCAAACTTCTCTTCGGGGAAAAACGAGACGTTAACGGGGATCAAGCCACGACACTTCTCGTAATCGAAGGCGGTACGGAAGGCAAGTAGCTCAATACGCGAGATAGCAAGGCCGACTTTGTCTTGGACAAGGGCACTCTTCAACTCCTCAACCCCTTGCTCGGTAATCACTCTGCCATCGCGGCCCACGAGTTTCGTAAGGTGACGTTCATCCATCAACTTCAAATGGTAACGCACTGCCCTGTCAGACAGCTCAAACCCATGGTCTTTCAAATGACGGGCCACCACTGTTGCACCCAGAGGTGCGGAGTGTGCGCTGAGGATCTTCAGTATGGAGATTACCTTGCGCTCGACTTCCTGAGACTCGATCCCAATCATGATCGTTCTCCTTCTTCACCCGTACTAGCCTTAGAACGCGGGCTCGGCGGCAAGGCCAGTCCAGTTGGCAGGCAATCGGTTGCCGTTACCCCACAGCAGATGACGGGTGCATATTAATACGATGGCCGGGCTCTGTCAACCGCTTCTCAGCTATGTTCCCATTGGACTGTTACCGACCCGCGTGGGGACGGAGAAATTGCCGATAATGCCTGACTAACGGCAATATTGCCGCAATAACTGGTGCATCTCGGGGCTCCCCGCAGGAAGGAGAGTCCGCCCGTAACCTCAAGCCGTACACTATCGTCTGGCAACCGGAACAGGTTTTCGGCAATTGACAACTACCTCTTCCGTGACTAGAATCCAGCCACCATGGACGCCAAGCAGAGGGACAGACAACTCTCCATACTGAGTATTCTGCGTTCAAGCGAGAGACCGCTGAGCAGCTCCAGAATACACGAGGCACTGGTCGCGGCCGGCCATCAAATCAGTGAACGGACCGTGCGCTACTATCTCAAACAGATGGAGGAGACCGGTCTGTCCCGGGCTTCTGGCAGGCGTGGCCATTCCATAACAGAAAGAGGCCTCACCGAGTTAGATTCCCGCCGGACCGCCGAACGGGTCGGATTTCTATCGGCCAAGATAGACCAGATGTCATATCGTATGAGCTTTGA
>JAENJB010000008.1 GCA_016844565.1 Dehalococcoidia bacterium | reverse complement strand
GAAGGAGGATGACCGGGTGGCGTGCGCCCAGGGTGCAGGGCAGGAGATAGGCGGTGTCGGCGACGGCCACCTCCGGGTACGGGGTGCGCATCAGGGGGACGAGTTTGTCCAGTGCCCGGAAGACCCGTGGGGCATCCTCCCGGGCCAGTCTCTCCGTTTCCCCCAGGGAGCGGTAGAATGTCAGGAGCGAACCCCAGCGGAGGACGAGGGCCCCCACGAGTATCGCGGCCAAAGCGACAACGACGAGCAACAAGACGAAGGAGTCTACTGGTGGTGGTAATAGATCCGGCACATGCACTGACGGGATAGAGGGAACGAAGGGAATCCAGAGACGTGTCCCGAATACGAATGGCTTTGCAGTTGGTATTGGCAGCGCAGATTCTGCTCCAATGATGAGGACCGCCAGCCCCTTGATGAGGGGGATGGCGGAGAGCCAGTAGAGCCATTTCGACTGGCGGATTCCAAGGAGGCGGGCCACCAGGACAAGAAACCCATACGTCAGCAGGACGGTGGTCAGAGAGGGGACGATCCGCCAGTAGAGGACCTCAAGAAAGAAATCGCTCAAGCCCATTCTTGGGCTACTTCCATCTGTCCCGCACTCCCTTCCCCCTCAGGGGAACTGCCGTTAGCCCGAAAATAGGTTCCCTCTCCCCTCCGCGGGAGAGGGTTAGGGAGAGGAGACTGCTGACCGGCATTTCCGCAGTCATGGCGAAAAGGCTCAGCTCTTCTTCAGCAGTTTCTTGAGCTCGGCGAGCTCCCCTTCGCTCATCTTCTCCACCAGGTGGGAGAGGACGGTGCTGACGCTGCCCTGGAGGACGCGGTTCACGATATCCCCGATGAGGGACGAGGCCACCTGGTCGCGGGAGACGGCCGGGCGATAGACGGCGCCCCGCTTGCTGGCGGACTTCTCCAGCAGGCCGCGCTTGACCAGGCGGTTCATGGATAGCATGACAGCCGGCAGGGTGATATTCCTGGTCTTGCGGGTCTCCTCATAGGCGTCGCGGACGGTGAGCCCGCCGGCGCTCCACACCATGTCGAGGAGCTCCAGCTCCGAGGGCCCCAGCCGGCTGGCAATGCCAACGGGTTCGGTCACCTTCGGTTTTCTGATACGCATCTCTCTTCTCCTTACCTTCTTCTTGCCTCGGTCCCCCCCGTGGGGCCGGGTCCCGATGAAATCGGGAATGGCGAGAAGGTGACGCCATGTTCTGACAACTATACTATAAAAGTACTCGTATCTATTGGGGATTATACATAATGAGTACGGCCGAGTCAACCCGCCCCGGGTCCTGTCATTGCGAGTACCGGCGGGTCGGGACGAAGCAATCTCAGCGTGCCTACATCATGAGTACCGCTGAGATCCCTTCGACAAGCTCAGGGCAGGCTCTACGGCCTCCCGATTCATCGGGATGGCCTCGCGATGACGCGGTTATGGGATGCACTATTGTAAGATATATATCCATAACTTGACATGTGTGCATGTCTCAATGTATCATTTCGGGCAAAGGGTCTCAGGTGAGGCGTCCTTTTACTGTTGTTGAGTCCAGGTAGTGAGAAAGGAAAGGGGCACCCATGGTGACATTGACCGACAGATACCCTGACCTTTTGAAGTCAAGCGAACTGGCCTGTTATCTGAGGATATCGAAGTCGACGCTGTACCGGCTGGTGAGGAGCGGCAGGCTGCCGGCGGCCAGGGTTGGCGGTCGCCTGCGCTTCAGGAAGGACACCATTTCCGAGTTGCTGTCCGATGGCGAAGGACAGGACTGGGAAAGCTGGCTGTCAGAAAAGAAAATGGAAAGCCCGGGTGTCTCTCCTTCAGATCACCGGTTCCGGCTCCGCAGTGTAAAAGTCTAGAGTGCTGCTATGGCCTCTATCTCTACCAGGAACTCCGGCCGGGCCAGGCTCTTGACCTCCACGATGGTCGAAACCGGGTAGGGCTCCTTGATGAACTCCTTGCGGACCCGGGTGACTGCGCTTAGCTGAGACATATCGGTTACGAAGTTGTTGAGCTTGACTACGTTGTCCCAGGTGGCGCCGGCGGCTTCGAGGAGGGCGGTAATGTTCTTCAATGCCTGGCGGGTCTGCGCCGCCATGTCGCCTTCGCCTACCAGGTTGCCCTCAGCGTCTTGTCCCACCTGGCCGGCCAGAAAGAGCAGGTTGCCCACCTTCAGGGCGTGGGAATAGAGCCCCGGTGGGGCCACCGCCGTGGTCTTGATCTGTATCTTCTTCATCTTCTACCTCCTTCTGTTCCGTGAAATTGCTATATCTAAGCATGAAATGCCAAACAAATTCAAATTGTAGAAACCCAAATACAAAAAACCGTCTTCACTTTCCTGTGTCATTGCGAGGAACCCTGATGGTAATCGGGACGATGAAGCAATCCGTGATGTTCCCTCTCCCTTGACGGGAGAGGGATAGGGAGAGGGTGTGCTGTGGAAGATGAATCCCCCTCTCTAACTCTCTCCCTCCAGGGGAGAGAGAAAGTGGCGGATTGCTTCGCTTCGCTCGCAATGACTGGGACCGGAAGGACGGTGAATTGATAAACGACTTCAGTGAGTTCAGTCGCTGTCCTCGAGGGGTAGCTCGAGTTGGACCGGACCTTCTTTCTTCGGAATGGCTGGTGGCTCAAGTATGGATAGCAAGTCGCCTATGGTCTTGCCCTTCCCTTGCGGGTGGCGCAGGGGCAGTTCCCTGTTGACGGCATAAACATTGCGGTTCCCCTTGCGTTTCTTGATGACATATCCGTCGGCCTGAAGGTCAGCGATGATTTTCACCACCCGTCTCTCGGTGATGCCGAGTGAATGGGCTACCTGTCGCGCCGTAATTTGCTGCTGGTAGGCGATGTAGCTCAACACCAGGGCATGACTGGTGACAAAGGCCCACTTCCTCATTATTTTCCCCTCAAATTTTACCTCAGTCCTCTTGACATGTCCCAGGGATTATGATATATTTTTCACGAAGATTGGAGGGCGATAAAAAGTGCCCGACCACCATAGCATTATACAGCTTCCTGTCAACCCCTATGGCTTACATGGCCCGGGGTTTTTTTGTTTATTATGCTTTCTCCACAGATGATGTTTTGCCATGAAAGGAGGTGATAACGACGATGAAGAAACCAGCGAAGAAGACCGCTGCGAAAACAGCGAAGAAGAAGTAGACTGACGTCAGTCGGTCAGAGATGGCAGGCCCCTTGTCCGTAACAGGACAGGGGGCCTTCTCTTTGTGTGTATTTCAAGCCGAAGGGCTCAACCGAGCAGGGTGGTGAAGGCGTTGTGGTGGTCCTCCTCCTCGGTGAGGATTTCCTCGTAGAGGAGGCGGCTGACCGGGTCGTCTAATTTCACACAGAGCTTGATAGCCTTCTTATAAAGGGCGATGGCGTCTTCCTCAAGGCCGACATCGTGCTTCAGCATAGCCCTGATGTCGCCGCCGACCTTGATGGGAGACGGTTTAGTGGTGGGGACGCCGCCGAGATAGTCCAGCCTCTCAGCGAACTTCTCCGCGTGCTTCATCTCGGCCATGGCAGTTTTCTTGATGATTTCCGACGGCTCAGGGCTTTCCAGTCCCTTGGCCATCACATGCTGCCACATATAGGTGGTGAGTGCTCCCAACTCCCGGGAGATAGACTCGTTCAGAATATCCAGTAACCTCTTATCAGCCATAGAGCCCTCCTTTGCTGCTACCTACTAATGGAAATCGGCCAGTAGTATAGCACTATTGCTCCGCCTGGGCTACTGCGTTCGCTTTGAGGACACGCTCTGCGACCCCGGAGAGCAGTGTCGATAGCGCGGATGTCAGATGATAGTCTCCTACTGCCGGGCAGGTGGTGAAGGTGAAGGTGAAGGAGATGTGGTCATGCTTATTCGGTGGCCTATAAGCCGAACAAGCCGGAGAGGGGAATGAGTGTGGCCCCGATCATCACCGAGGCGACCACCTTCCAGTTGAACAATCTGTGGGCTTCCGGTAGGAGGTCGGCCGCGGCGACGTAGAGGAAGGTGCCGGCGACAAAAGCCAGGATATAGCGGAAGAAGGTCTCGGGCACCAGAGGGGCCAGCAGCGCGCCCAGCGGCGTTAGAATCGCGGCCACTATCAAGACGAGCAACACGGTTCGCTGGCTGTACTGTGCGTTTTTCATGATTACGCCGGTGGCGAAGCCTTGCGGCACCTCGTGAGCGGCCACAGCGACAGCGATGGTGACGCCCAGGAAAGGTTCGATCAGGAAGCCTGTGGCGATGGCGGCTCCGTCGACGATACCGTCCATGGTCAGTCCTATCATGCCAAACTTGCTCGCAGTATGTCCTTCGCACTCCGCCTCCCCGCAGGTATGAATAACGGTCATTTTTTCCACCGCGTAGAAGGAGAAGAATCCCAGAGCCAGGGAAAGGGGCTCGAAGCCGTCGAGCGTGATCTCGGGCAGCATCTCAAAGAAGACGGTTGAAAGCATGAGGCCGGCCGCGAAGGCAATGGTATGGCGCATGCTGATAGCTCTCAGCCGGCTATAAAGGTAGAGAAGGCCGCCCGCAAGGGTAGCCATCCCCGAGAACAAGGCAAGCAGGAGATAGTAGGCCATGTTAGCGAGGACAATTTACCACATTCCTCTTCGCATTGGAAAGAGCCACATTGCTCAGCCACCTCTTTTGACCCTTTGGGGGCTAGATGCTAGAATGGGCGCGAGTTAGCTGGTTTCCGCGGAGGCACGATGTCGGGACATTCCAAGTGGTCCCAGATAAAGCGTCAGAAGGGTGTGACGGATGCGAAGCGGGGGAATATATTCACCAAGCTGACGCGGGAGATCATGGTGGCAGTGAGGCAGGGTGGCACGAGCCCGGAGGGAAATTTCCGGCTTCGCCTGGTGATCCAGAAGGCCCGCGAAAACAACATGCCCTTCGACAACATCAAGCGGGCCATCGATAAGGCCAGCGGTCCGGGCGAGGGCGTCAGCCTGGCAGAAGTGCTCCTGGAAGGCTATGGGCCGGGGGGCGTGGCGGTCATACTGGACGCCACCACCGATAACCGGAACCGTCTCTTGCAGGAGGTGCGGACCGCCTTTACGCACCACGGCGGGAACCTGAGTGAAAGCGGTAGCGTAAACTGGCTTTTCGATGTCAGGGGAACGATTACGGTGGACAGCAAAGGCAAGAAGTCCGACGACCTCGCTCTCTACGCTATAGATGCCGGAGCGGATGATGTCAGCGTCGGCGATGGCTATGTGGAGGTCTATATCGAGGGGCGCGGCCTCTCCATAACCTCCACCGAGATATCAAGGGTGGCCAAGACCAACGTTGACCTGAACGAGAAACACGCCCTGCAAATGCTGAAGCTCCTCGATCAGCTAGAGGAGCTGGATGATGTGCAACGGGTTTCCAGCAATGCGAATTTCTCCGACGCCATTCTGGCGAAATACGCTCAGGGCTAGCGCCGCACGTCCCGACTTATCGAGATCGTTTGCTAATGCAGTTCTGTCATTGCGAGCCCTTCGCTGAAGGCTCAGGATAAACTCCGCGAAGCAATCCGTGATGTTCCTTCTCCCTTGACGGGAGAGGGATAGGGAGAGGGTGTGCTGTGGAAGATGAATCCCCCTCTCTCTAAGCTCTCCCCCGCCTGTTCGGCGAGGGCTTCTCCCTCCAGGGGAGAGAGAAAATGGCAGAGACAGGGTAGAGTTATCGTAATGTGTGTGGCGATCCCGATGCATCGGGGCGAAGAGAAGTGACGAGGATACTGGGCATTGACCCGGGCACCCGGGTCATGGGGTATGGGGTGCTGGAGGAGAGGAACGGGGACCTCACCCTGGTCGACTACGGCGTCTTGACTGCTCCCTCCAGAGATGACGTAATCCAGCGTTTGCGCCATCTCTATCGTGGGACCATGGAGGTCATCGCGCGTCACCGGCCCGATGTCCTCGCCATAGAGGAGCCCTTTGTCGGTACCTATGTCCAGGCTGCTCTGGCCATTGGCCGCGCCCAGGCTATCGCTATTCTGGCCGCCGCCAATGAGAACATTCCGGTGTTCGCCTACACACCGGCGCAGGTGAAGCAGCGCGTTGCCAACTATGGCGGCAGCGGCAAGGCGCAGATACAGGAGATGGTGCGACTCCAGCTTGGCATGGCCAGTGTCCCTGAGCCCAACGATGCCGCCGATGCGCTGGCGGTAGCTATCTGTCATTGCTGCGAAAGCCGCCTGGCGGCGCTGCTTCGGCAAGGGAGGAAATAAATTGCTCGTCGGCCTTCACGGTCTGCTGGAACTCAGGGGTAATAACTGGGTCATAGTCAGGGTCGGAGGGATAAGCTTTCAGGTCTCTGTACCTGCTCTGACCCTGAAGAAGCTCGGGAAGCTGGGTGGCGAAGTTGACCTGCATACTCATCTGCATTGGAAGGGGGATGGCTTCGCCCTCTACGGCTTTGCTACTGGTGAGGAGCTGCATCTCTTCCAGTCCCTGCTGGGGGTGACCGGTGTGGGGCCTAGGCTGGCCCTCTCTCTCCTTTCCACGCTGACCGTGGACCAGCTGACCAGGGCCATCATGTCCGGGGACGCGGCGCTGCTGAGCGAGGTGCCCGGGATAGGGAAGAAGATAGCCGGCCGCCTGCTGCTGGAGCTGAGGAGCAAGCTGGAGAAGGGCGGCCTGCCGGTGCTGCCGGGTGTGTCAGAGGACAGGGCCGATGTCATCGCCGCTCTCACCTCCCTCGGCTATTCCGCTATGGAGGCGGTCCGGTCCGCCGAGGCGCTGCCGGAAGGCGAAATGAGCCTGGAAGACAAGGTCAAACAGGCCCTGTAACACCTGTCCCGGAAGTAGGGAGAGAACACAAACAGCTAAGCAATCTCAACCGGACAGGCTGTCATTTTCATAACAATGACAGAGTGAGGGTTTTACATGGAAATTGTTCTCCTAATCATCATCCTGGTACTGCTGGTCGCCTTGGTGGCGTTACTCGTGCGTCCGCAGAAGGCGGCGGCGCCTGAGATAGCCGAGATGGAGAGGAAGATGCTCTACGCGCTGGCCTCCCAGGCGTCAATCAGGGAGATTCAGGATGGCCTCAAGGACCTGCCCCGTGAACTGCTCCAGTCCATCACCCAGAGTCGGGCGGTGGTTACTGGCAGGCTGCACGAGCTGCTCAGCGTGCTGGAGCTCTCGGGCTACGACCGGCTCTTCTATTTCGGCAGCCGGCCCATTGACTATATCGGGATCAAGTACGGCGAGATGGTGGACTTCATCGAGGTGAAGACCGGTAACCGCCCGCGCCTCACCGAGGATGAGAAGAAGCTGAAGGATCTGATTGAAGCGGGCAAGGTCAACTATGTGATAGTAAAGCAGGAAAAGATCAGCATCGGAGAGGAGTGCGCTTTGCCTGCCGATCCGGACGGGTCGGGACGGTGAAATCGGAGGATTTCCGGATTGTCTCCGATTTCCAGCTCACCGGAGACCAACCCCAGGCGGTGGACAAGCTGGTCGAGGGGTTGCACCGCGGCTGCGAGCGGCAGGTCCTGCTTGGGGTAACCGGCAGCGGCAAGACCTTCACCATGGCCAACGTCGTAGCCAGGGTGCAGAAGCCGACGCTGGTCATGTGCCACAACAAGACCCTGGCGGCCCAGCTGTGTACCGAGTTCAAGGAATTCCTGCCTCACAACGCCGTCGAGTACTTCGTCAGCTACTACGATTACTACCAGCCGGAGGCCTATGTGCCGCACACGGATACCTACATCGAGAAGGAGACGGAAATCAATGATGAGATCGACAAGCTGCGACATGCCGCCACCAGGTCTCTCTTCGAGCGGCGGGATGTGCTTATCGTGGCCTCGGTCTCCTGCATCTATGGTCTTGGCTCGCCGGAAGAGTACCGTCGCTTTGTCCTCAGCTTGAAGAAGGGGGAGAAGCGCCTTCGCGAGAAGGTGCTCCGGCAACTGGTGGACATGCAATACGTGCGCAACGACGTCGATTTCACCCGAGGCCGCTTCCGCGTGCGAGGCGACACCATCGAGCTTCAGCCGGCCTACGAGGAGATTGCCCTGCGCATAGAGTTCTGGGGTGATGTTATCGAGCGCATGGTGGAGGTTGACCCGCTCACCGGCGAAGTGCTGGGGGAGAAAGACTCGGTGGATGTCTATCCCGCCAAGCATTTCGTCACCTCGCAGGACAACCTTCTGGCGGCCCTGGATGATATCCAGGGAGAGCTCGAAGAGCGCCTTAAGGAGTTTCGGAGCCAGGGGAAGATCCTGGAGGCCGCCCGGCTGGAGGCTCGCACCAGGTATGATATCGAGATGCTCCGTGAGACGGGCTACTGCACGGGGGTTGAGAACTACTCCCGCCATCTCTCTCGCCGTGCAGCGGGCAGCCGGCCCTGGACGCTTCTCGATTACTTCCCCGACGACTTTCTGCTCTTCCTGGATGAGTCCCATATGACCATCCCGCAGTTGCACGGAATGTACAACGGCGACCGTTCCCGGAAGGAGACGCTGGTGGATTTCGGCTTCCGCCTTCCCTCCGCTATGGACAACCGGCCGCTTAAGTTCGATGAGTTCGAGAGTCTTATCAGCCAGGCCGTTTTTGTCTCCGCTACCCCGGGGCCTTATGAGCACGCTCACAATCAGCAGGTTGTGGAGCAGTTGGTGCGTCCCACCGGGCTGCTGGAGCCCACGGTGGAGGTGAAGCCGACCAAGGGGCAGATAGATGACCTGTTGGAGCAGATAAGGAGGCGGGTCGACCGCGGCCAGCGCTGTCTGGTGACCACCCTTACCAAGAGGATGGCCGAGGAGTTGGCCGAGTACCTGCAAGAGGTGGGAATCAAGACCCACTACCTGCACTCGGAGGTGCAGACTCTGGAGAGGGTGGAGATTCTGCGGGACCTGCGGCTGGGCGTTTACGATGTGGTGGTGGGCATCAACCTGCTGAGGGAAGGGCTCGACCTGCCCGAGGTCAGCCTGGTAGCCATCCTGGATGCCGACAAGGAGGGCTATCTGAGGTCGGCGCAGTCTCTCATTCAGACCATGGGGCGGGCGTCGCGGCATATCGATGGTCATGTGGTGATGTATGCCGACACCGTCACGGGCTCGATGAAGGAAGCCATCGCAGAGACGCAGAGGCGCCGGCGCATCCAGGAGTCCTACAACCGGGAGCATGGCATTACGCCTCAGGGTATAAGGAAGGCCATTAAGGATATCACCGATAGGGTGAAGGCGGTGGCCGAGGAGAAGGTTGCCTACGAGGCGCCGGCCGGTCTTCCCCGCGACGAGATAGCGCGGCTGATCAAGGAGCTGGAGTCCCAGATGAAAACGGCGGCCCGGAACCTCGAATTCGAGAAGGCCGCTCTTCTGCGCGACCGCATCACCGAGTTGAGAAGGGAGCTGCTGGAGGAACGGATAATCCCGAGGGTGTAATTATTTCCTCTGTCATTGCGAGGTGAGATTGCTTCGCTTCGCTCGCAATGACAAGAGGCCGTGAGAGAGAGCAGTGGACAACTCGGCAAACGATCATCAGCCCGAAGAAACTCAGCCGACGGAGACGAAGCCCGAGAGGCGCGAGAAGAAGCGGCGCAAGAAGCGGAACAAGATGCTCCAGCACGGCAAGGGCCTGGCTGTGGTTTACAGGGATGCGGTGCAGAAGCGGGTGGGCGAGTAAACCTGCTTCTCGAAGCTAGAGTCTTGACAGTTGCTCCTGAAAGACATATTATATTAGACGGTGGGGGCGGATAGGTTCGTCATTATGAGCTGAAATTCTCATGAAGATTAGCCGAACAGCTCAAATGGGTGGGGAGGAGAATAGGAATGAAGATAAACAATAGAAGGTCTAACCTGGAAATAATAGCGGATATGTTGAGGGTGGGGGAAAATGGTGCTGGCAAAACGGAGATCATGTACAGCGCCAATATGAGCTATGCCCAAATACAGAAGTATCTTGGCTTTCTAATGGGCCAGGGTTACATAGCCAAGATGAAGATGGGGAATCCGTGTGTCACCTACCAGGTGACCGACACGGGTTCGAAGTTACTCAAGAGTATTGACAGCATAACCGAGATGCTCGGTTGGCTGGACAGGTGAAGGTCACTCTTCGCCGTCCGGCGTTTCTTGGCAACTAGGGGCAGCAGGTTCGAAAGGCTGCCTCTTGTTCAAAACAAATTGTGAAAGGACTGTTCGATGTCAGATAAGAGAATGCTAATAGTTGATGCCGAACTGCTAGGTAGAATCGATGAGAATCGTGGCGACATGGGGCGTTCGGAGTTTATTTGCTCTCTTATCGATAGTTGTTTGAAGAATGGCTCAGAGGAGCCAGCCTCCAAGAAGCACGAGTACATAACCATGGAAGAATTCAACTTTTCCCAACAGGGAATGAGAGAGCTCTTACGAACTTTTCTGGAGTTCTTCATTGCCTATGGTTTGGAGATGGGCAAACTACCGGAAGATAAGACCTTTGAACAACTGACCCATAAACTGCAAAGCATGGGCAGTTCGGCCGGCAAGGGCGCGAAGGTCTAATCAAACCTTCACTAGCTGCTAGCATTTTCAGCCTCAGTCTTACCCTCAGCCCTATCCTCAGTAAGTCCATTCCCCTCTAATAGAACTGTCTTCTAGAACAGAATCCCTTCCTATTACCAGGACAACCTGCCACAATGCTGTGGGTAGGTTTACTTATGGTTTTCATAGCCACAGGTTGTCTTGGTTTCCTGATACTGCATCTTTTTGATATCGTCGCCCTCAAGAGGTTGCCGGTGGCCAAACCTCTTGCCTGGATGCTGGGTTGTGGTCTGTTACTCTACGCCCTGGCTATGGTGAGCCTCGGGGCAGATAAGCTACCACTACCCTCCTGGTCTACTTGGCTGGGCTCGACCTTGCTGGCAACATCCCTGCTCACACTGGTATGGTCGCTGTTTATCAATCTGCCTTTTCGCAAGACCTATCTGGCTTCCGGCGTGGGTGATGAACTGGTAACCACCGGCCTTTACGGCCTCGTTCGGCACCCGGGAGTGCCCGGGTTCGCCCTTGTTCTGCTCTCCCTGATTCTAGTCTCCAGGTCCAGTCTCCTGCTTGTGGCCGCGCCGGTATTCATCATGCTGGATATAGTCCTGGTTATTGTGCAGGACAGGTTTGTCTTCGGCAAGATGTTCACAGACTATGACCGCTACAGGGAGAAAACGCCGATGCTGGTACCCAATCGACAGAGCCTGAACACTTTTATGAACTCGCTGACACAGCAATTCAGAGCCTGACTGCTAGCTTGAGGAGTGAAATGACCGAGATAGTCCAACTGATTAGACAGGGTAGAGTTGAAGAGGTGTGGCAGAGGTGCTGCGGCTTCATCGACCTGAGCATTGAGGACTTTATGATGATTCAGCGGCGGCTCCTTGCCGAACAGCTTGAACTTATGAAAGGGTGCAAGCTGGGCCGTTCTATCATGGGCGGAGCTAATCCCTGTAGCGTGGAGGAATTCCGCAAACAGATTCCCCTCACCACCTATGCTGATTATGCTCCCTATCTTCTTGCACAGAGGGCTGATGTGTTGCCCAGGAAACCAGCCCTGTGGCAGCATACTTCAGGAAAATCTGGCGACTATCCTTTCCGCGAGGTTCCGGTGATGGCCGAACAGCTCCGGGAGATAGAGCCGTTGCTGTTCGCTCTGCTGTTTTTCTCCTCCTGCAAGCAAAGAAACGACATTGTCTTGAATCGGCATGATAAGGTACTCTACGGAATGGCGCCTCCACCGTATGCCACGGGGACCATGGCCCGCCTGTTACCCCAGGAGCTGTTCGATTTTTTGCCGCCGTCAAAAGAAGCGGAAGGGATGTCTTTTGAGGAGAGGATGCAGATGGGCTTCGAGATGGCTCTGTCCGAGGGGTTGGATGTGTGCTTTGCCCTGTCCAGTGTCGCGGTAGCCATCGGTGACCGCTTCCAACAGAAAAGCGATAACACGGGCTTCAAGGCCTTGCTCAAGAGACCGAAGGCGTTACCCCGTATGGCGAGTGGATTGATAAAAAGTAAGCTGGCCCATCGGTCTTTATTGCCCAGGGATTTGTGGCCGCTGAAGGGTCTTATCACCTTCGGAATAGACAGTTCGATCTACAAAGAAAGAATCAAGGAGATATGGGGAAGGGAGCCGCTGGAATTCCACGGTTGCACCGAAGCTATCCTGATTGCTATGCAGACCTGGGACCACCGGGGGATGACCTTCATACCCCATCTCAATTTCCTTGAGTTTATTCCCGAAAAGGAGAGTATCAAGTCCAGGGAAGACCCCCTGTATCAACCAGCGACTCTCATGCTGGATGAGGTTAAGCCCGGCAATAACTATGAGCTGGTTATTACCAGTTTCCACGGCGGCCCATTTATGAGATACAAACTGGGGCACCTGGTTAGGATAACCTCTTTGCGCAACGACCAAGTCAATATCGACATTCCCCAGATGGAGTTCCTCACCCGCGTCGACGACCAGATTGACATTGCCGGTTTTACCAGGCTATCGGAGAAGATTATCTGGCGGGCCATAGAGAATACCGGACTGGCTTACGAAGATTGGACGGTACGCAAAGAGGTCAAGAGCAAACCGGTATTGCACCTGTACATTGAACTCAAGGGAAACGGCCATGTCACTGCCGAGCAGGTAGCCGCCTCAGTTCATGAGGAGCTTAAGAGAATTGATACGCCCTATGCTGAGTTGGAATCCTTTACCGGCCTGAGACCACTGGAGACCACACTTCTGACCGAGGATGCCTTTCGTCTTTACAAGTTGAAGCAGCAAAGGTCCGGAGCAGACTTCACTCAGCTAAAGCCGCCTCATATCAACCCTTCGGATGACGTCGTAGACTTCCTGGTCAATACCGCCGGCAAAGTGGCTGCCGACGAGCAGCAAAAAGTGCTGGTGTAAGCAAACTTCAGAGTCCAGGCGGCCGTCCCCTGCATTAGCCCCTGAAACAGGTAGCAGTTCTGATGACTGCTACCTGTTTTCGTTGTGATGTTGGGGGCAGGCATATGCAACAAGAGGATTCTCGTCACCCTGAGAAAACCCGGCGTGGTCAGGCAGAATGCTCGGGCGGTCTGAGCCGCGTTCAGGGAACGGTTGTCACGAAGCGCTTCTTGTCCTTCCGGCAGATGATCTGAATGACGTTTCTGCCGGACATGGCCGCGGTTGGCACGCCGCCCCCCGGTTCCACCCACTGCCCGGCCATGTAGAAGCTCCCCAGTCCGGGCAGGGTTTTGCTCATGTTCATGAAAAGGGCCTTCGTGGTCGGCAGCCACCCCTCGTAGCTGCCCTTCCAGTTGCCCGTGTAGCGCTCGTACGTGAGCGGCGTCGCCACATCCCGCATCTCCACCTGTGCAGCCAGTCCCGGAAAACGCCGGTCGAGCAGGGCTACCACAGTATCGGCTAATCTCTCTTTCTCCGCGCGGTAGTGTTCGGGACTCTCGCCCAGCTTCTTCCAGTACTGGTAGTCCGACTCGAACATCACCTTGACGATGGTCTTGCCCGGCGGCGCCAGAGTGTCGTCGAAGTTGTAGATATGCAGGGGCAATCTACGGTGTTCCTTCTCGGCCAGGACGACCGGCTGTTCGAGGGGGAAGCTGGTCCCAGCGGCCAGGGGCGGCGTCTCATCGAACGGACGGGCTATGCCCAGAGCGACCTGTACCAGTGGTTGGAAGGTGGGATTCTTCTCGTAGCAGGTTCGAATCTTCTCGCTGACGTACTTCCCCTCCAGCATATCGAAGATGGTGCTGTGTCCATCGGCGGCGGAGATGACATAATCAGCACGGTGCTCGCTGTCATCGGCCAGCCGCACGCCCGTGGCGCGGCCGTTTTCCACCAGAATCTTCTGGACCGGCGCGCGGTAGCGAATCTCTCCACCCAGGTCGAGGTAGCGACGCTCGATAGCCTTCGAGAACTCTAGGGAGCCGCCGATGGGATAACCGGCAGACCTGTTGTGCAGCCAGGCGAGGTTCATGAGCATGAAGGCCATCGAGAAGTCGGGGACGTCCCAGAAGAGGGGGAAGGTCTCCCTCAGGAAGGGGTCCCTGAAGCGCGCCGCGAAGTCTGCCAGCGACACGTTCTTCCACTTCATGAAAGCCCTCATGAGGGGAAGCCTGGTGGAGAGCAGCTTCAGGAGGTCGAGGAGGCTGTACAACTCCGGGGGTTTGTCGATGGGCATATCGTATTTTGCGAAGATGCGCAGGCCTCGGGAGAAGTCCTCAATCACGTCCCTGTCTCCGGGAGCAAGGTCTTTCATATGTTGTTCCAGACGGTCGAGGTCGGTGTAGAAGATGAAGGACTTGCCGTCCCGTCCCTCGATGCGCATGAACTCCTCGTGGTAGATCATACGCCGTCCCTGTACGGCCCCGAGCTCCTGCCAGATGCGGTAGAAGTTGCTGGCGGGGCTGGAGCCGACCAGCCAATGCAGGCAGCCGTCAATGGTGTAGCCGCGGTTCTGCCATGAGGTGCAGAGGCCTCCCGGCCGGTGGTGCATCTCGAAGATGTGCGTGCGGTAGCCGTTCATGCGCCCGTAGCACCCGGCCGATAGGCCGGCGATGCCGGCGCCGATAATGATGATGGACTTCTCGGGTCTCTTCATACATCCGGCCGCGCCATTGGCGGCGCTGGGCCACTCGTCAGGCCTTATCGCCCTCAGTCTCTTGCTGCCGACCGGCGCCCCTCTCGGCTTCCAGGAGCTCCATGAGGCGGGCGGCCCGGGGATAGCCGACGCGCAAGCGGCGTTGGACGAAGGAGGTAGAAAGGTGCTTGTGCTCGCGGGCCAGGCTCCTCACCTCTTCCATCATAGGGTCTTCATCCGCAGCGGCCCCTTTGGCAACGGCCGCGGTCATCGCTTCCTCCAGGTTGGCTGCCGGCGCCCCGGCCTTCTGCTGGCTGCCCCAGAAGTGGACAAGGCGCTCTATCTCTGGGTCGGAGACGAAGCAGCCCTGGAGACGTTTCGGCTTGGAGGCATCGGTGGGCATGTAGAGCATATCCCCTTTCCCAAGCAACTTCTCCGCTCCCACTGTATCCAGGATGGTGCGGGAGTCCACCTGCGAGGTAACAGCGAAGCTGATGCGGGTGGGAAAGTTGGCCTTGATGAGTCCGGTGACTACATCCACCGAGGGGCGCTGGGTGGCTACCACCAGGTGTATGCCGGTGGCCCGCGCCATCTGGGCGAGGCGGCAGAGGTTGCGCTCCACCTCTTCGAAGGAGACCATTATCAGGTCGGCCAGCTCGTCAATCACCAGGACCAGGTAGGGCATCTTCTTGTCGGGAGGCTGGCTCTTGTTGAATCCGTCTATGTTACGCGCCCCGGCAGAGGCGAATTTCTGATAGCGGCTTTCCATTTCCTGAAGGAGCCAGCGCAGGGCTTTCACTGCCCGGTCACTCTCCACAATCACCGGCGTGACCAGATGCGGAATGGCGTTATAGTTGACCAGTTCCACTCGCTTGGGATCAATCATGATGAAGCGCAGGTCGTCGGGCGTGTTGTAAAGGAGCAGGCAGGAGATGACGGCGTTCAGGCATACGGTCTTACCGCTGTTGGTCGCTCCGGCAATGAGGAGGTGGGGCATGCGGGCCAGGTCGGCGGCGGCCGACTCGCCGCCGGCGCCCTTGCCCAGGGCCAGCGCCAGGCTCGAGCGGGCCTTGAGCTTCTGGAAAGGTGTGGACTCGATGACTCCTCTCAGGCTCACCAGGCCGAAGGTGGTATTGGGGACTTCGATGCCGACTATGGACTTGCCGGGGACTGGCGCCTCGATCCTGATGCTCGGCGCTGCCAGAGCCAGGGCGAGGTCGTTGGAAAGGGCGGTGATGCGCTCCACCTTGACCCTGGTGCGGGATATCTCTTCCTGCTTGATGCGCACATTGCCATCCCGGTCCCTCTCTTTCAACTCCTTGTACTTGCGGTCCCATCCGGGCTCCACCCCGAACTGGGTGACGGTA
This sequence comes from Dehalococcoidia bacterium, assembly GCA_016844565.1. Taxonomy (GTDB): domain Bacteria; phylum Chloroflexota; class Dehalococcoidia; order JAENJB01; family JAENJB01; genus JAENJB01. The sequence continues at coordinate 4,878 of JAENJB010000008.1, read as the reverse complement.
GGGCCGACATTGATCTGGACTATCTTACCCTCCACCCCGTAGCTGGCCAGCGCTTCCTCGATCATCCGCGCCCGTCGCACGTTCTCGGCTTCGCCCACCTGCGTTTCCGGCGTTTGGTCAAGGATGTCCAGCGAGGGGAGTTGCCAGCCAGCGACATCAGCTCGCGGCTGAGCCTCAGTATATTTCTTCCATACCTCCCTGGTGGTACGCTCCAGGTCTGGGCGTGGCGCCGTTAGCGTTGTTTGAACGGGGGGTGTCTTCATGGGCCTGGGCTCCGGTCTCGCCGGTGGGGGCGGAGAAGGCTCCGTTTCGGCCCCGACTTGTGGGGGCTGGACCGGCGCCGGTGTCCTCCTTGCCGCGAAGAGCCGTCTTGCCATCTGTGCCGCCTGCGTGACGAGCCACCACAGGCCGCGGGCCAGAAACCATACTCCGCGAATGACGACCCTGAGGACCAACGCAACGGCGCCGAAGAAGGTGATGGTGGCTCTTGGAGATACGAGAAGGGCGCCGATGATGACGATAGCCACCAGTCGCAGAACACCGAGCGTGTCTGCTTGCCGTATCACCACCATGCCCATGGTGCCGCCCTGTCCGAAGAAAGCCATCAGGCCGAGGCCGGCGACGGAGAAGATGAGGATTCCCAGCCAGAGGTTCCAGCGCCGGTAGATGAGAGAGAACTGCCTGCGCTTGAAGACGAAGAAGAGAAAGATGGCGAAGAGAAGGATGTCCAGGGCCGGGACTATCAGTCCCTGGCCGAACAGGGCCACCAGATTGTTCCACACGGCTGTCAGCTTCAGCCAGAAGTAGACGATGAGGATAAAGATGATGAGCAGCAGCAGGAAAATGCGGAATCCCTTGATAGAGAACAAACCGTCCCGACGTGTCGGGACTCTTGCCGGCCTGGCCTCGCCGCGACCTCCCTGCCTGGGCATAGTCTTCCTCCCGGTTACACTTCTACGGTCACGGTGAAGATCATCGGGCGGCGCCCGGTCTGCTCGTAGAAGTAGCGGAGCAGGCTTTCCTTGACCTTGCTGTTGATGAAGCTGAATTCCATGCGGTGCTCGCCCTGGTGGTCCAGTGATTTCGCCGCCACATCGCGGCTGGCATCGAGAAGCGGTTCCCCTTCCTTGGGGTCGACGAAGCCGCGGGAAAGGATATCCGGCTTACCGACCACCTTACCCTTCAGCTTGTCAATGGTGACGACGACGATGACGATGCCGTCCTGGGCAAGGAGCCGACGGTCGCGCAGCACCTGGGCGCCCACATCGCCCACGCTCAACCCATCTACATAGACGTTGCCTGTTCCGAGGCGTTCCACCACTCGGCCTTCATCTCTGGTCAATTCCAGGACGTCCCCATCCTCGAGAACGAAGGTGCGACTCTCGGCCAGACCAAGCGAGTGAGCCAGGCCGGCATGAATCTGAAGATGACGGTACTCGCCGTGGACGGGCAAGAAGAACTTCGGCCTGACCAGGTTAATGAGCAGCTTCAGCTCCTCCTGACTGCCATGGCCGTGGACGTGGACCTGGGCTATCTTATCGTAGAGCACCTTGGCGCCGAGACGGAAGAGGTTGTCAATAGTACGGTTGACCAGGGCTTCGTTGCCGGGGATAGCGGTGGCGGATATTACCACCGTATCCCCGGGGAAAATCTGGACCTGGTGGTGGTCGCCGTTAGCCATGCGCACCAGCGCTGAGGTGGGTTCGCCCTGGCTGCCGGTGGTCAGAATGACGACCTTCTCCCTGGGGAGCTTGCGCAGCTCATCTATGGGGACCATGGTGTCCTCCGGTATGGAGAGATAGCCCATCTGGGAGGTCATGCGCACGGTGTCTACCATACTGCGGCCGACCACAAAGACGGAGCGGCGGTACTTGGCCGCGGCGTCGAACACCTGCTGGATGCGCGCCACCAGCGAGGAGAAGGTAGCGATGATTATCCTTCCGGTAGCCTGGGCCATGATGCGTTACAATGCCTCTCCCACCACCTTCTCCGAGGGGGTGTAGCCGGGGATCTCCGCATAGGTGGAGTCCGAGAGGAGGGCAAGCACCTCTTTCCCTCCCAGTTCGGCCAGGCGCGGGAAATCGGTGGGACGGCCATCCACCGGGTTGTAGTCTATTTTGAAGTCGCCGCTGTGGACGATGATCCCGGTGGGCGTATGGATGATCAGGCCCACGGCGTCGGGAATGCTATGGCAGACGTGCAGGAACTCAACCTTGAAGCAGCCCAGGGTGATGGTCTCTCCCTGGCCCACATTGATGAGCTCGGTGTTATCCAGGAGCTTGTGCTCTTTCAGCTTCAGGCCGATGAAGCCGTTGGTGAGGGGTGTGGAGTAGACCGGGGCCTTGAGCCGGGGTAGGATGTAGGGGAGGGCGCCACAGTGGTCCTCGTGCCCGTGGGTGATGACAATGCCCCTCAGCTTATCCGCGCGCTCCAGGAGGTAGCTGATGTCCGGTATGACCAGGTCGACGCCGAGCATCTCCTCTTCGGGGAACATCAGGCCGGCGTCGATGGCGATGATGTCATCGCCGTATTCGAGCAGCATCATGTTCTTGCCGACCTCGCCCAGTCCGCCGAGGGGGATTATTCTTAGTTTATTATCAGTCATTCTAAAACATACCTTTACTAACGGGCGTTATAGAGGGGCGAAGCCCCTCTAGGAAATTTATCCCCCTCACTCCTTTCCAAGGAGAGAGGGGCAGGGGTGAGAGATTGATAAATGACCTCATTCTAAAACATACTCAACTGCTGGGCCGCTGGTGTTGCCACTTCGACCTGCTCGAGACCGGCGAGCACCTGGGGCAGTTTCTGAAAGTCGGCCTCGATGGTCTTGCGCAGGCTCTGCTGGTGCAGGGCGGCGGCCGGGTGATACATCGGGACGACGACCATATTGTCCATCTTCCGGGCCACGCCGTGGATCTTGCTGATGCTCTCGCTGGCAGAAAGGAACTTGGCCATGGAATAGCGGCCCAGGGTGACGATGATCTTCGGCTTTATGATTTCGAGCTGCTTGTCCAGCCACTTCTCGCACGCTTTCATCTCGGCACGCAGCGGGTCGCGGTTGGAGGGCGGCCGGTGCTTGACGATGTTGGTGATATAGACCTTGTCCCGGGGGAGATTGGCGGACGCCAGAAGCTGGTCGAGGAACTGGCCCGCCGGGCCGACGAACGGGCGACCCTGCTGGTCTTCATTCCAGCCTGGCGCCTCGCCGATGAAGACGATAGAGGCGTTCTCGGGGCCTTCGCCAGGGACGGCTCTGGTGCTGGTGCGGTGCAAATCGCAGTCCTGGCAACGCATTATCTCCCTGGCAAGTTCAGCCAGCAGTGACATAGTTCAAGAAGCTCGGCTTTCAGCTTTCTTTCAGCTTCAGCGATGATAGCACAGGACCTATGGCAAGTCAATGTGAGGGGCCTCCTTGACATGGCTTTAGCAGCCACCGATAATAGTGGATGGTGGCGTCGAAACTTGACGGTAGTTTGAGTGAATAATCCACGCGCCACAGTATATCATCCATAGTCAAATCAGCATTCCAAAATGACCCACTACCTGGGATAGGATGTGAAGCATGCCTGAGCCTACCGTTGGCTAGGTGCCGCAGTGCCCCACATTCGACAATGACAAGCCTGGGTGCTATTTGTTTATCCATCCCGAAACTGATAAAATTACAAGTCACTATACAGGAGTAGGTATTCATTCTCATGCAGGTAAAACGACTTTGCAGTTAAGTCTCAAGAAGTCCGTCTGTCTGATAGTCCTAATCGGCATTCTAGCACTCGTTCTCCCGGCGTCGGTCTTCGCCCACTCGAAGGGGGATTCCGGAGGCGACTGCCTGTTCGGCGCCGCGCAGGAGAATCTAGTTGTCCCGCCATGCTTTATGGTGCCCGGATGTCCGTTCCCTCCGTCAATTATCGACAATGTAAATCACGCGTCCAACCGTCTCACTGTCAATAAAGGGGTCAGCGTCCGCCTGGCGGAGAGCCCGAGTCGCGAGCCGCCCCTTGACCGGGGAGGGCCTACTCGCCTGGATACCGGCCAAAAGGTCCTGGTACCGGCAGGCATTCTATGCCGTTGCCGTAATTCCCTGAGTCCTGAAGAACCTCCTCTAAACTAGGTCCCTTCAGGGATCGCTTTCGCCCTATCATCTCGACAACCGTCTCCGTTTGCTCTCTTTTTGGGTTGTAGCGACTGGACGGCCGGTGGTCCGCCATATTCAATCTCCGTATCGCGTGCCATTACGGCCTACCAGAATACGATCAACCGGAGGGGCAAGATTGGAGCCCGAGGTCTGCAGGTAAACGCGGAAAAGACTCAATCAACTCTGGTTTACACTGCGCTGACGGTTATGAGCCCATCGATATTATTTTAAGGAGAATAAGAACTTGAAGGTCGTTCGAATCTTGTTATTAGGTTTGGTATTGCTGCTACCGTCTGCTACCCATGTATTAGCAGATAGCGGAGCGCGTTACCAGGAAAAAGAAATTGACGGGCATATGGTTAGACTTATCTTTGGTGTAGACACGGTCCAGCTAGGCCACAACCAAATCAGCATTCATATCAAAGATGGTGAGGGAAAACCGGTTGCCGATGCCCGCGTGACCGTCATCGCTGAACTATACGAGGAGACCTCATCAGGCTCTTCCAGTGGCGGGCATAGCATGGACATGGGGCAAAGTAGTAGTACAGAGACCTCCCCTATCGCTAGGACGCTCGTACGCATCATGAAAGCGGAGATGACAGCCGGGAAGGAAAGCGGTGAGTACGAAGGTGAACTAAATCTGGATAAAGCCGGCCACTGGATGATAATGGTCAATTCTGTGGTCAATCAGCAAGAGAGGTCGGTGGAGTTCGCGCAAGAAGTTTCAAAAAGCGGGCCTAATTGGG
>JAENJB010000084.1 GCA_016844565.1 Dehalococcoidia bacterium | reverse complement strand
CCATTCTAGGTATAGGCTCGCCGTGTTTGCGCAAACTTTCTATATATCCCTGTATGGCTTCAGTGATATTGGCGATGGCCTCTTCTTTAGTACGTCCTTGTGAGTGACACCCGGGGAGAGCAGGATAACTCGCCACGACATATCCTTCCTCATCTTGTTCAAGGACAATTGCGAATCTCATTTATCTTCCAAGCCTCAGGTTTCCTGATTCACTTAACATTATAGCAAAAATCGTGATAGTATGAGGCAACCAAATAGGTTGCCCTGGTTCAGCAGGACTACAAAGACTGGCGGATTGAGTAGGGCGGTGAATTTGGAGAACGTGATGGAAACGAATGTCCTTTACTACGGGGATAATCTCGAGATCCTGCGCAAGTATATTCCCGATAGCTCGGTGGACCTGGTTTACCTCGACCCTCCTTTTAACAGCAGGAAGGACTACAACATACTGTTCAGGGAAAACGATGCCCAGTGGTCGCCGGCCCAGATAAAGGCTTTTGAGGATACGTGGAGATGGGATACCGAAGCTGAGGCTATCTACCAGGATATTATCATCAATGGCCCAACGAAGCTGGCGAAGCTCGTCTCGGCGATGCGGGATGGCATTGGGACCAACGATGTGATGGCTTACCTGGTGATGATGGCGGCCAGGCTCATCGATCTTCATCGGGTGCTGAAGCCCACCGGCTCGCTATATCTTCACTGCGACCCCACCGCCAGCCACTACCTGAAGCTGGTGCTCGACCAGATATTCGGGCCTACGAACTTCAGGAATGAGATTGTGTGGAAGCGCACAAGCGCACACAGCGATGTTGTGCAAGGCGCAAGGCACTACGGCAGAATACACGACACAATTCTTCTCTTCACGAAGGGGACAAATCCCACGTGGAACACGGACTACATTCCCTATGATGATGAATACGTTGAACAAATCTATAGGTACATAGATCAGGATGGGCGCCGTTATCAGACGCAACCTTTGCACGCCGCAAAGCCGGGTGGTGACACGCTGTACGAATGGAAAGGCAAATTCCCGCCGCCAGGTCGCTATTGGGCATTCTCCAGGGCGAATATGGAGAACTTGGAGCAGCAGGGGAGGATCGTTTATAGCGGCAAAGGCGTTCCTCGTTACAAAATCTATTTGGACAAGTCACAGGGAGTCCCAGCGCAGGACGTTTGGCTTGACGTCTCTCCCGTTCATTATAACCCGAAAGAGCGCCTCGGTTACCCTACTCAGAAGCCCTCAGCGTTGCTGGAGCGCATTGTCAAGGTGTCCAGCAACGAGGGAGACATTGTCCTCGACCCCTTCTGTGGCTGCGGCACCGCGCTGGTAGCTGCTCAGAAGCTCAACCGGAAGTGGATAGGTATAGACATCACGCATCTGGCCATCGCCGTGATGAAGCGACGGCTCTCGGACCATTTTCCGGGCATCCAGTTCAAGGTTATCGGTGAGCCAGCGGATTTCCCCTCCGCCAAAGAGCTGGCGAAGCAAGACCGCTACCAGTTCCAGTGGTGGGCGCTCTCCCTGATCGGCGCTCGCCCTGTGGGCGATAAGAAAAAGGGCGCAGACCAGGGCATAGATGGCGTAATACCTTTCCCCGATGACGGTGGCGCGAAGCTCAAGCGGGTCATTGTGCAGGTCAAGAGCGGGCACGTTGGAGTCAAGGATATCCGAGAGCTAAGGACGGTAGCAAGCAATGATGCTATCGGAGTCCTGCTGACCCTGGAACCGCCGACGCAGCCCATGAAAACCGAGGCGGCGGAAGCGGGATTTTACGATTCGCCGTTGTGGCAGAAAAAGTTCCCTAAGCTCCAGATTCTGACCATTGAGGAGGTGCTAGCGGGAAAACAGCCCCATATCCCGTCGCCGGCCCCACCTCCCAAAGCGGCTCGCATGAAGCAGGCGAAACAGGCTAACCTCATGTAGCCAGGAGATGCAGGTTAGACCTCGATTCTTACCAGCTCTTCCTCGTCTGCCGGTTCGAAGGGAGTGCTCAGCATGTCCTCGGCGCCAATCTTGAGGGATTCCACAAGCGCCTCTTTGCTTTTCTCCTGCGCGTTCACGCCCGGCAGGTCAATCAGCCAGCCAATCCACCAGTCACCGCTTTTCTTGATAACCGCTCTGTATTGCATCAATGTCACCCCCTTCATCTGGTAGGGAAGGGAACTTCCAAATCCCGGCAGATTTTCCTTGCCAGTTCGTCCACTATCTCGTTATGACGTGGGATTTCTGTTCTGAATTTCCCTTTCGAATAAATGCTATGCCGTCGGCCTTCTCTGGCCAGGAAAGCTCCCTGGTTAGTGAGGTGTTTGATGAGCCCTCTTCTTTTCACAGGGTCTGCTGTGACTCCCCTAAACCATCATATCACATGCGGACAGAACATAGCTGCAGGTTGTCGCGCGTTCCCAGCTCCGTGACTGTGCGACCCTGAGGAACACCGGCTTCCGCGCCCGAGGATACCTCAGCCCACGTTCTTCTTATCCCCCGGGGGCACCACGGAAATGCGTCGCCTCCGCAGGGGGAGTTCCTTGATGAAGAGATTGACCACAAAGGCCATGCCCAGCACCAGAATGCCGATCAGGAAGACCTGGGACACCGCCACATCGAGCGCCTGTCGCAGACCCTGAAGCACCTGCTCGGACCCCTGCGGCCCGGCCTGGACCAGCAGGCTGTCCAGTTGGGCGCGAGCCGCAGGATTGAGCAGCGCCTGCGGGTTGTGGGCCAGGGAGGCCAGCCGCTCCGGAGGAACGGCGGCTTTGATGGCCGGCGGTATCCGGGTGAGGAACTCCGCGGCAAAACGGTTGTTCATCACCGAGCCGAAGATGGCCAGTCCCACCGAGCCGCCGAGCGAGCGGAAGAAGGCGGCGGAGGAGGTGGCCACGCCGAGCTGGCCGTACGGGACGGCATTCTGCACCGCTATGGTGTAAAGGGGCATGATGACTCCCAGCCCGAAGCCGGTCACCACCAGGTTCACGGTTGCCTGAAAAGGGGTGGTCCCTGCGTTCATGCCGGAGAGCATCGCCAGCCCCAGGCCTGAAATAGCCAGGCCGATGGCCCCCTGGATGCGGTAGTGGCCTCCCGCGCGGGACAGCACCTGACCGGAAATGGCGCTGCCCGCCACCACGCCCAGCATCATCGGTATCATAAGGTTGCCGCTGGTGACTGCCGTGAGTCCCAGCACGCCCTGGAAGAAGAGGGGGATAAAGATTATGGTCGCGAACATGCCGCAGCTGGACAGGAAAATCACCATATCCGAAACGGCCACGATGCGGTTCTTGAACAGGGACAGCGGAATGATTGGTTCCTTGGCCCGGCTTTCGACCAGGATGAAGATCAGCGCCATGACGGCGGAGAAGTGGAAGATGCCCAGAATCGGGGGGGAAAGCCAGGAAAACTGCACGCCGGCCCAGGACAGGCCCAGCATAATGGGCACCACGGTCAACACGAGCAGCGCCACGCCCAAGTAGTCCACACTGTGTTTGTGGCGGTCCGGACGGAGATGGGGAAAGAAGAGTACGAACAGGGCAATGATGAGCAGCCCCAGGGGAATGTTCACGAAGAAGATCCAGTGCCACGAGAAGTTGTGGGTGATGTACCCGCCCAGGGCCGGCCCGATGATGGAGGAAAGCCCGAACACGCCGGTCATCATGCCCTGGTACTTGCCGCGTTCGGACGGCGGGAAGAGGTCGCCGATGACGGTGAAAGCGTTGGCCATGATTACGCCCGCCCCGAGGCCCTGGAGGCCGCGGAAGATGACCAGTTGCGTCATGGTGCTGCTGAGGCCGTTGAGGAAAGAGGCCACGACGAAGATCCCCAGGCCGGCGACGTAGAAGTACTTGCGCCCGTACATGTCGGTCAGCTTGCCGGTGATGGGGACGGTAACCGCCGAGGTGATAATGTAGGCGGTGGTCACCCAGGTGTAATGGCTGAAGCCGCCCAGGTCGGCGATAATCCGGGGCATGGCCGTCCCCACCACCGTCTGGTCCAGCGAGGCCAGGAACATGGCGAGCATCACCCCGATGAAGGTGACGACAACTTCCCGTCTCGTCAGCGACCTCAGGCCGGCGGTCATCGTTGGTGCCTTCGTATCGGCTTGAGTTTCCACTATTTCCTCGAAAACAGTCGTTTTGTCATTGCCTCGAAAATAGCCACTTCCGGCACGGCCTGTCATGGCGAGCCCATCCCGACCTGTCGGGAGGGCGAAGCAATCTCTGAGCCACTAGTTACCGTATGAGATTGCTTCTGGCTTCGCCCTCGCAATGAAGGCAACTGCGACGGGGGTATGTTTTCATGCTTCGTGGTGCCCCGAAGCAATCTGGTGGTCTCCTATTCCTGAAAGAGCCAGGTACTCAGGTAGCGCTCGCCGGTATCCGGCAAGATGACTACGATGAGCTTGCCCTTGCTTTGCGGCCTCTTGGCTACTTCGAGCGCCGCCCATACCGCGGCGCCCGAGGATATGCCCGCCAGTATCCCCTCTTCCTTCATCAACCTTCTGGCCGTCGCGCCGGCGTCTTCGTCAACGACCTGTATGACCTCGTCCACCAGCTCCATCCGCAGTACGTCGGGCACGAAACCGGCCCCTATCCCCTGAATCTTGTGCGGAGCGGGCTGCCCGCCTGAGAGGACCGGAGACTTGGTCGGCTCAACGGCAATGGCCAGGAATCCCGGTTTCCTGGCCTTGATGACCTCGGCCACCCCGGTAATGGTGCCGCCAGTGCCGACGCCTGATATCAGAATGTCAGCCCTGCCGTCGGTGTCCTGCCAGATTTCCTCCGCCGTGGTCTTGCGGTGAATCTCGGGATTGGCGGGGTTCTTGAACTGCTGGGGGACGATGTACCTCTTGTCGCCAGCCGCCAGCTCATCCGCCTTCCTGATGGCGCCCTTCATGCCCTCGGCTGCCGGGGTCAGGATAAGCTCGGCCCCGAACGCCTTGAGCAAAGCTCTGCGCTCCACACTGAAGGTCTCCGGCATGGTGAAGGCACACTTGTAGCCTTTGGCGGCGCAGATGAAAGCCAGGGCGATGCCCGTGTTGCCCGAGGTCGGCTCCAGGATGATGGAATCCTTACCGATCAGCCGCTGCTTTTCAGCAGCCTCAATCATGCTGAGCCCGATGCGGTCTTTGACGCTGGAGCAGGGGTTGAAGGACTCCAGTTTGGCGACGACTTCGGCGTCCAGCCCGCTGGTCAGCCGGTTCAGCCTGACCAGCGGCGTGCGGCCGATGAGTTTGGTAATATCACTGGCGATCTTTGCCATTTCGTCCCTCCTTTGTCTCTTGGTGGCGCCGGTCGCCATTCTACCCGCCTTCGGCGGCTGAGGCAACTCATTCCTACTGTACATACGCAGGGTTTCCCTGCCTGATTAAGTAGTTAGACGGATATCCTTTCCGTCCCCGGCCCGTTATACTCTCTATGGGGTAATATGAACCCATGGGGTAGTGCGGTATTTCTTTGTAGCCACATATCGGCCTGGTATCCGCCGTAGTCGTCATGTCAGTCGTAGCCCTGCTACTGGGGTGCAGTCCCGCCAGGGCGCCTGCCCCTGCGCCTGCAGCTCCGTCTGCTCCCGCTCCCGTTCCTGCCCCGGCCCCCGCTCCGGTTCCACCTGCTCCTACTCCCACGGCTGGCATTGTCAGCGCCGCCGTCAGCTTCCCAGGGCAGGCTGGCGCGATAAGCGCGTACGAGGCGAGGCCCGCGGCCGGAGGGCCCCTGCCAGCTCTGATTGTGATTCATGAGAACCGGGGCCTTACGGAGCATATCAAAGATGTGACTCGCCGGTTTGCCAACCAGGGGTACGTGGTTCTGGGCGTCGACCTCCTCTCCAGGGTCGGTGGTAGAGAGAAGTTTGCTACGGATGATGAGGCGGTGGCCGCCATCGGCGTCCTATCGAGTGAGGGCGTCGTCCAGGACTTCCAGGCGGCCTTCGATTACCTGAAAAGCCGTCCTTATGTGAAAGCGGACCGCATCGGAGTTATCGGCTATTGCTGGGGCGGCGGCAACTCCCTGCTGATGGCCACCAGGGTCATGGGGCTCAGGACAGCGGTAGTCTACTACGGGCCGAATCCCACCAATCTGGATGATGTGGCCAACATAAGCGGCCCGATGCTCGGCATCTACGGGGCGGAAGACACCCGCATCACCGTCAACGTCCCCCGGCTGGCGGAAGCGATGCAGAAGCACAATAAGAGCTTTGAGTACAAGGTCTATCCCGGGGCTGCGCACGCTTTCTTCAATGACACCGGGGCGCGGTACAACGCTGAGGCGGCCGTGCCTGACAAAGACAACAGCGACAGGTGCGCGGAAGATGGAATTGACAACGTCTCCGGAAGTTGAAATAATGATAATCAATCACGTTTTCATCACCAGTGTGACCTCACTCTCCACCATCGGGTGGTAGTGGGAGGGGGGTATGGAGGCCTCGGCAAATGCGGCGTAACATCATGCGGGGGAATGCACCGTTTCCTCATCGTTCTCTTCAAGCGCAGCCGGAACCTCAGGCGCCACCGTCCCGGGCAGAAGCCCTGCGGCAACGCCTCAGTCGCTTCCGCGCCCGTTTCGGTAACGCCCTGCTCGTTGGAGCGGGCATCCTCATCGCACTGGCGGCGATGCTGCTCTACGATACTGCCAAACCGGACCCGCAGCGCCTGACGTTGCGCGATATTGACGCCGCCGTCGAGAAGGCCCTGGAAGCGGCTCCGCCCAAGCCATCGTATTCGTCTCAAGTATACGAGGTCATCAGACCGTCGCTGGTGCGCGTCCGCGCGCTCGGCCCGAGAGGCGAAGGCGGTCTTGGCACCGGCGTTGTGATTGACGACAGGGGGACTATCCTGACTAGCCTGCATGTCGTTCGGGGCGCCACCCGGGTTCAAGTCGTCTTCGCGGATGGCACGGAGTCGGACGCCGAAGTCAGTGTGACACAGCCGGAAAACGACCTGGCCGTCCTCCGGCCGGCGGTGATCCCCGATGACCTGGTGCCGGCGACGCTGGCGCCAAGAGCGTTGCTGCGCGTCGGCGACGAAGTGGTCGCTGTGGGGAACCCGTTTGGAATCAGCAACTCGCTATCGGCGGGGGTCGTCTCCGGACTGGGACGGAGTATCAGGCCGTCGAAGATTACCCAAACGCTGAACAACCTGATCCAGTTCGACGCCGCTGTCAACCCCGGCAATTCCGGAGGGCCGCTGGTCAACCGCGCCGGCGAGGTCGTCGGCATTGTTACGGCGCTGTTGAATCCGACCGACCAAGAATTCTTCATCGGCATCGGCTTTGCCGTGCCGATTGAGACCGCAGCGGCCGCGGCCGGCTCGCCCCCGTATTGAATTGTAGAGTGACGAGGGGCGTCATTGCGAGGTCCGATGGAATCGGGACGAAGCAATCTCAAAACAGTGCTCTTGCGAACGGACGATACTATGTTTACACGATGGCGGGCCAGTCATGAGAAGAGAGCACGGCATTTCTATGAAGGTCTGCAGGAGATTGCTTCGCTTCGCTCGCAATGACACACAGGTGCATTAGTAAACAACTCCGGAGAGAACTAATGAACGAAGATATTCTCAAGAAACTGCAGGAGGCTCCGCTGATGGAGCAAATCCTCTACGAAGTCAAGAAGGTTATCGTCGGGCAGGACCATCTGCTGGAGCGTGTGCTCGTTGCCCTCCTGTCGCAGGGGCACTTGCTGGTCGAAGGCGTGCCGGGACTGGCGAAAACACTGACGATCAAGACGCTGGCTGAGGCGATTCATGGTCTCTTCAAGCGCATCCAGTTCACACCCGACCTCGTCCCGGCGGACCTCGTTGGCACCCGCATCTACAACCAGAGGACGGGTGAGTTCAGCACGTCGCTCGGTCCCGTCTTCACCAACCTCTTGCTCGCCGATGAGATAAACCGCGCCCCTGCCAAGGTGCAGAGCGCACTCCTCGAAGTCATGCAGGAACGGCAGGTCACCATCGGCGGTCAAACCTACAAGGTGCCCGAACCGTTTCTGGTGATGGCCACCCAGAACCCCATCGAGACCGAGGGGACCTATCCCCTTCCCGAGGCGCAGGTGGACCGCTTCATGATGAAGGTAGTGGTGGACTACCCGAGCGAGACCGATGAGTTCGTCATCGTTGAGCGGGTGACGGGCGCTCCGGCGCAGGTGAAGGCGGTGGTGACTACCGGGCAGCTGATTGACCTCCGCCGTGAGACGGAGAAGGTGTATGTCGACCCTTCACTCACTCAGTTCGCCGTGCGCCTGGCGACGGCCACTCGCGACCCCGAGAAGTTCGGCATCCCGGACGTTGCCAGCTACATCATGTACGGCGCCAGCCCGCGCGCCTCCATCAACTTGATCCTGAGCGCACGCTCTCTCGCCTTCGTGCGCGGCCGCACCTATGTGGTGCCGCAGGACGTCCTGGATATGGCGCTCGATGTGATGCGGCACCGGCTGGTCCTTTCTTATGAAGCCCTATCCGATGGCGTGACCAGCGACCAGATATTGCAGCGGATTCTGGAACGCGTCCCGGCGCCGGCGCAGCCCTTGCAGACCCATGCCACAGTTAGTGCGGAATCCTGAGAGAATACTGCAGCGCCTCGACTGGACGGTGGTCCGCCGTCTCGACGGGCTGCTGCAGGGCGACTACCGGACGCTGTTCCGCGGTTTCGGCCTGGACCTGGCTGACCTGCGCGAGTACCAGTTCAGCGATGATATCCGCCGCATCGACTGGAATGTCACCGCTCGCATGCAAACGCCGTACGTGCGGGAGTACGTCGAAGACCGGGAGGTGACCGCCTGGTTCTTGCTCGACCTCAGTCCGTCGGTGGACTTCGGGACGGTGCAGACGCTCAAGCGCAATCTGCTGATTGACTTCGTCGCCGTGCTGGCGCGCTTGCTCACGCGGCATGGCAACCGGGTGGGCGCTATTATCTACAGCGGCAAGGTGGAGCGCGTGATTCCGGCCCAGGGCGGCAAGCCCCAGGTCCTCCGTCTCATCAGCGACCTCACCGGTCAACCCAAATTGAAGAACTCTCCGCCGACGGACCTGGCGGCGCTGCTCGAGGCCGCGCTGCGCATGATCAGGCGGCGGTCGTTGGTCTTCATAGTGTCCGATTTCATCAGTGCTCCCGGTTGGGAGAAGGTGCTCGGCCCGCTGACCCGGCGGCATGAAGTCCTGGCGGTCCGCCTGTACGACCCGCGCGAAGTAGAGCTTCCGGACATCGGCCCGGTCATCCTCGAGGACGCCGAGACCGGTGAACAGCTCTACATCGATACCCACGACAAGCGGTTCCGGAACAGGTTTGTCGAAGCTGCGCAGAAACGTGAGTACGAGCTGAACGTCGCGCTCCACCGCGACGGCGTGGACGTGGTCGAGCTTTCCACCGAAGGCGACCTGGTGCAGGAGGTCCTGCGGTTCGCGATGTCGCGCAAACAAAGAAAGAAGTCACCAGCCTCTTCGACGCCGTCGGGGCGCACGAACACTCGTGGCCTGTCATCTCGGCGAAGCGAAACAGATGGGTGGGATAGACGAACGGAGTGAGAAATGCATTTCCTCTGGGTTGAGATGTTGTGGTTGCTGGCGCTCGTGCCGGCATTCGTCATCACCTACGTGCTGGTGCAGCGGGGGAGGAAGAAATTCGCCCTCCGGTACGCCAGCCTCTCGCTGGTCAAAGAGGCGCTGGGACGCGGCCCCGGCTTCCGCCGGCACGTTCCGCCCCTTCTGTTCCTCATCGGCATGACAACCATGATTGTGGCGCTGGCGCGCCCTATGGCGACCGTCGTGCTGCCGTCCCAGCAGGGCACGGTCATCCTGACGCTCGATGTCTCGGGGAGCATGCGGGCGGATGACCTCAAACCGAACCGGATGGAAGCGGCGAAAGCGGCGGCGGTCGCCTTTGTGGGGAACCAGCCGGAGCATGTTCGCATCGGTGTCGTCTCGTTCACCGACGCCGCTTCACTGGTGCAGGCGCCGACCACGGACCGCGAGGCAGTACTTGCGGCCATCAACCGCCTGACACCCCAGCGGGGCACTGCCATCGGACGTGGCATCCTGGCCTCTTTGGACGCTATCTTCGAAGGGTCTCCGGATGCAATAGCATCGGAGTTCCTGAACGATTCCGGCGCTGGTTTCCAGGTATCTCCCCCGCCGCCACCCTTGCCGCCCGGCACTTACGCTCCGGCGGTCATCGTTCTGCTGAGCGATGGGCAGAGCAACGTCGGCCCACCGCCGCTGGCAGTAATAAAGCATGCGTCCAATCGTGGTGTGCGGGTATACACCATCGGCGTGGGCAGTCCCGAAGGGTCGGTTCTGAGGGTCGGGGGACGTTCGGTCCGCGTTCAGCTGGACGAGGAGACTCTCAAGAGCATCGCCGTTGAGACTCACGCTGAGTACTTCAAAGCGGACAGCGAAGCCGACCTTCAGAAGATTTACGAGAATCTGGGCACACAGCTGATTCTCAAGCCGGAGGAGACGGAGCTTACCGCCGGGTTCACCGGGCTGGCGATAATGTTCTTGCTCGTCGCCGGAATGCTTTCCTTGCTCTGGTTCAGCCGGGTGCCGTAGGCCACCCCTGACTTACGGCCGGGCCGGTCACAGATAACTTGTCATTCTGAGCCTGAGCGGAACGTCAGGCGAAGAATCCGTTCCAAGCACTTAACAGCATCTTAATATTTGGCTGCTATCATTCCCGGTAAGAAGTAGCAGGAAGGGGTGAGCCATGATGAACTCTCGAAATGAGACCGGCAACGGCATGCTGAAGAACAAGCGCTGGCGCCGCTTTGCCATTCCCGCCATTATCCTGGTGCTCATCCTGGTAGGGGTCTTCGTCATCAGACCGATCTTCGCCGCGCGAGGGCAGACCGATCCTCTCGAAGGCGTGGATACGGCGGAGGTGACGCGCAGCACCATCCAGAGGACGGTCAGCGCCTTCGGCTATCTCATCATGCCCCATCAGGTCAAGCTGACC
>JAENJB010000216.1 GCA_016844565.1 Dehalococcoidia bacterium | reverse complement strand
TGGCGCGCGACATCGAGCGCCAGTTGCAGAAGGGGGCCAAGCTCATCGTCATCGACCCACGCCGTATCCCGCTGGCGAAGAAGGGCACCCACCTGAAGCCGAGGCTGGGCACAGACCTGTCCATCGCACTGGCCATGATCAATGTCATTATCTCCGAGAAGCTCTATGACGCTGAGTTCGTCGACAAGTGGACCCTCGGTTTCGATAAGCTGGTCAATCACGTAAAAGATTTCACCTCCGAGTGGGCCGAGGAAATCAGCGGCGTGCCCGCCCCCGACATCAGGAGGGTGGCCCG
The DNA here is from genome assembly GCA_016844565.1 of Dehalococcoidia bacterium. Lineage (GTDB taxonomy): Bacteria > Chloroflexota > Dehalococcoidia > JAENJB01 > JAENJB01 > JAENJB01. The sequence goes on along the minus strand of JAENJB010000216.1, from coordinate 2,281 downwards.
CATCTACGCCACCACCAAGCACTCGTGCATCGCTCAGGGCACTGGCTCTATGGACCAGCAGATTACCGGTTTCCAGAACTCCCGCGCCTTCGGCATCCTTCAGGCCATTACCGGTAACATCGACGTGCCCGGCGGCTGGGCCACCACCCCTCTGCTGCCCACCTCAGATATGAGAGTGCCTGTAGACGAGGCGCCCATCGGTGCCGATAAGTACCCCCTCTTCTACTCCTTCTGGAAGAAGACCTCCCCCTACGGCCAGGGCATGGAGCTGAGCGACGCGATCCTGAACGATAAGCCTTATCCCGTCCGGGCGCTGTACGTGGCCGGCGGGAACCCGATGCTGACCATGCCGGACAACACCAAGTTCCGCCAGGCCCTTAAGAAACTCGACCACAGCCGAGGTGGCCGATTATGTGCTGCCGGCCTGCTCCTTCCTGGAAAAAACCACCATCGGCGGCTATCCCTATGGCCTGATGCATGGTAACGCCTACGTCATCCTTCGTAAGAAGGCCATCGAGCCTATCGGCGAGGCCTGGCCGGACACCAAGATTATGTGCGAACTGGGCCGCCACATGGGGATGGGAGAGTTCTTCCCCTGGCAGACCGAAGAGGAAATCGTGGACTTCTTCCTCAAGGCGAGCCCGGTTACGTTGAAGGACCTACAGAAGAACCCCAGCGGGATGTTCTTCGGGAAGAAGGACTATCGGGTCTATGAGAAGATAGGCTTCAACACCCCCTCAAAGAAGATTGAGCTGTACTCCGAGACCCTGGACAAGGCCGGCTACGACGGTCTGCCGGTGTTCAAGGAGCCGTCACAGAGCCCGGTGAGTACGCCGGCCCTGGCCAAGGAGTACCCGCTCATGTTGACCACCGGCGCCAGGATTCTGCATTACATACACACCCAGCTACGTACCATGCCGGAGGCGCGGAGCGTTTTCCCGGAACCGATAGTGGAAATCAACCCGGCCACAGCCAAAAAGTATGGCGTCGAGGACGGCGAGATGGTGCTCCTGGAGACGGTGAAGGGGAGCATCAAGCTGAAGGTGAAGGCTACGCCGGACATCATCGAGCAGACGGTGAGCATCGCCCACGGCTGGTCTCAGGCATCAGCGGACGTTCTCACCGGTCTCGAAGGCCGCGACCCGATAACCGGCTACCCCGAACTCCGGGCCCTGCTCTGCCGGATTAAGAAGCTAAGCTAAGTCGGTCAAACCTCCCCGGGAATGACAAGGCGTTGCAGGTCGGAGGAATGGTAGGAGCAACGAGGATTCAGAGGTGCGAGAGGTCCCCTATGGCTACAAAGCTACGCCTAAAAGGCCAGACCGGACAGGAAGAGAAAGTAGTCGACATCGCGGAAGCGCGAAACTGGGACTACTACGACTTACAGCGACTGGTGGTTGTAGAGCGCGAGATGGTGCGGAGCTACGACGAGTTGCTTTCCCTGGCCGGCAGCGAACGCTTCAAGGATAAGGATACTCTGGACGTCTTCTTCATGATTACCATGACGGGAGGCTGCCACTAAATTAACTTAGAGGGGGGAGTACATGCCATACAAAGACCTGAGGGAGTTCATCGCACGGCTGGAGCAGGAGGGCGATGTCGCCCACATCAAGGCAGAAGTCGACGTCAAGTACGAGGTCGGCGCCGTCTGCCACAAAGCCTTCACCATCCCGGACCCTGAGAAGCGCAAGGCGCTCATCTTCGAGAAGCCCAAAGGCTCCAGGATGCCGCTGGCCGTCAATCTGCTGGGCACCAGGAAATTCATGGCCCTGGCCCTGGATACGACCATCGAGAGATTCCACCGCGACTGGATTGAACGGGCCAAGAACTCCATCAAGCCGGTAATGGTGGAGAAGGGCGTCTGCCAGGAGAACGTCCTGACCGGCGACCAGGTCGACACATCCGTTATTCCCGTTCCCATCTGGAATGGAAAGGACGGCGGCCCGTACATTACCCTGCCGTGCTGGATAACCAAGGACCTGGAGACCGGCTGGCGAAACGTCGGCATGTACCGTTGCGAGGTTCACGATAAGAACACCGTCGGCATCTGGGCCGACCCGCACCGTCATATCAACATGCAGTGGAGAAAGGCCCACGCCAAGGGCAAGGACTTCCCCGTGGCCATTGCCATCGGCCCCGACCCTGCGGTAACTATCGCCGCCGTGGCCCGAGGAGGCTACGGAGAGGATGAGTTGAACCTGGCCGGCGCACTGCGCGGCAAGCCGGTGGAGCTGGTCAAGTGCAAGGCCGTCCCCATCGAGGTGCCGGCCACCTCCGAAAT
>JAENJB010000083.1 GCA_016844565.1 Dehalococcoidia bacterium | reverse complement strand
CGACGTCTTCCGCTGCCAGGGAGAGGACCGGTGGCTCGCCATCGCCGTCCTCGATGAGCGGGAGTGGCGTTCTCTCTGCCGGGTGATGGGAAAGCCCGACCTGGCCAGAGACCACAGATTCGCCACCGTCGAGGCCCGCAAGAAGAACGAAGACGAGCTGGAGAAGTTGATAGGGGAATGGACGGGCGCCCATACCGCCGAGCAGGCAATGGACTGGCTGCAGGCAGCCGGAGTGCCAGCCGGAGTCGTCAATAACGGCAAGGACCTGTTCGATGACCCGCAGCTCAAGCACCGCGGGCATTACCGCTTCCTCCAGCATTCAGTCATGGGCGTGCATTCCTACAGTAGCCCGGCCTACCGCCTGTCGAAGACACCCGACCAGCAGTTTCCGGCGCCCGCCCTGGGCGAGCACAATGAATTCGTTCTCAAGGATATTCTGAAGCTCTCCGACGATGATATCGGCGACCTGTTCGTTGAGGGGGCCGTGACCACGGACGCCGACCTGCCGGAGTTTAAGGCTCTGGCCTGAGCACGGGTGGACAACTCCCCCATCGCTCTGTCAAAATGTACGCTCGGCTTCGCTCGGTCGCCGGCTGGAGAACTGGAAGAGAGAGGCATTGAAGAGGGGCGCAGCCCCTTTTCAAAATCATGATCCCCTCTCTCCTTAGAAAGGAGAGAGGGGCAGGGGTGAGAGGTTGATAGATACTCAGTAGAAAGAGAGGAAAGAAATGGCCAAGAAAGATGTAAGCAGTATGAGGGGGACCCTGGAATGGTTGAAATCCCAGGGTGAGTTGCTTGAGGTCAACAACGAGATAGACATCATCTACGAGATAGCCGGCGTCCAGGCGGCCATGGAGGGCGGCCCGACCCTGCTGTTCAACAACATCAAGGGCTTCCCCGGCAAGAGGGACGTGGGCAACGTCTTCACCAGAGAGAAGAACGTCTGCGGCATGTTCGACGTGAAGGACTTCAAAGAGCTGAGGAAGAAGTGCTGGGATGCCATGAATCATCCTCTGCCACCGAAAGTGGTGACGGAGGCGCCTTCACAGGAAGTAGTCATCACCAAGGACATCGACGTCCTAGGCACCATCCCCATCACCAAGTACCATCCCAGCGATGCCGGCCGCATCCTGCCCAGCGGCAACTGGCTGCTGACGGGCAAGTACACCAACGGCGGCACCCACATCGCCTTCACCAGGACCCATTTCCGCGGCAAGGACTGGGGCGCGGCCATGCCCAGCATCGGCTCCACCACCGAGGAGATCAGTTGGAGGCACAGGGGCGAGAAGATACCGGTAACCCTCAACATCTGCAATCCGCCGGCGGTGCTCATGGTGGCTTCCACCGGGTTCGTCCATGCTGTCGTCCCGCTGGAATCCGACAAGCTTGGCTTCGCCGGCGCCCTGCAGGGCGCCCCGGTGAATATCGTGAAGGCCAAGACAGTGGACGCCATGGCCGTGGCCGAGGCGGAGTGGGTGATCGAAGGCTATCTCAATACCAAAGAGAAGGTGTGGGAGTCCGATGAGGCCGAGAAGCTCGGCCAGCAGGGCATAGTCCCCTATTTCCAGGAGTGGACGGGGTACGTCGGCTCGGCGTGGCGAGGATATAAGCTCGAAGTCACGGCCATCACCCATCGCAAGGACCGCCCCATGTTCTTCACGCCGTTCTCCCGCTCCCCCGAGGCCGACAACATGTGCTCGCCGTTCAGGGCGGCCGCGTTCATGGAAATGGCCGAGCGCACCTCACCCGGCCTGGTGGTCGACGCCAACACCATTCCCGGCGCGGCGGCCTGGGGAGGCTCCATCATCTTCCAGGTCAACAAGAGCGCCTACCGCTATGAGGGCTACCAGAGGACCATCCTGGCGGCCGCCATCGCCAACTCCTTCACCCTCAAGCTGGCCGCGGTGGTCGACGAGGACGTAGACATCACCAGCGCCGACGACATCCTGTGGGCCATCGCCACCCGCTGCAACCCGGGGTCCGGTGTCATCACCGGCGCAGGCGGCAAGGTGCTTTCGATGATGCCCCTGGAGAAGGTGGGGTCCAGCAAAGATGTCAAGGTCGGCGGTTACCGCATCGAGGGCACCATCGGCCTCGACTGCACCCTGCCGTTCCTGGTGAAACAGAGCTTCAACCGCACCCACTACCCGGTGGACAGGGTAGACCTGAAGAAGTACTTCACCGAGAAACAGATCGCCGACGTCCGCGCTACCCAGCACGGTTATGTCAAGCTGTGGGCGGAGAGGGGCGGCTAGACTACCAAGTGGTTCACGCTGCAAACAAGGGGGACGACATCGTCCCCCTTGTTTGTTGGGGAGGGGGTGTCCGTCGATCTCAGGAATAAGTATTGACCAATGGTGTCACCTATGATACCATAACATCCCCCTGTATAAAGTAGACTATCAGGGAGAGGACCGAAAAGGAGGAAGAGTATGTTCAGGAGGTTTATGTCCAATGGCACGCGGCGAAAAATCCCTGGAGGCAATCCGGCGGAATCCTAGAAATGTGTCCCTGCGTGACTTCGAAGCACTAATAAGACAGTACGGATATATCGAAGAAGGCGCAAAGCATCCGAAGGCTATCGTAGGAACGCATACGATGCCTTACAAAAGAGAGAGTCCTGTTAAATCCTGCTACGCAAAGGAACTACTGGAGATTATAGAAGAGCAGGAAGCATAAGGGGCTAGATATTACGATTGCGATGGAGATTGAAGATGGTAATTAAAGCCAAGACAGAGAGGCAGTTAGAATACTATGCGAAGCTGCCTTACACCGTGATAGTTGAGCAATGGGATGACGGCAAGGTGCCTTATTGGGTTGCCAGGATTGCGGAGCTTCCACACTGTTTAATACACGCAGGTACACCTGAGGAGGCCATAAAAGAGATTCAGGAAGTCAAAATGGATTGGATAAAGTCCAATTTGGAAAGAGGACTTCCTATTCCTGAGCCAAGACCGAGCAGATATAGTGGTCAAATCAGACTCAGAATTTCGCCTTCACTTCATAAACTACTTACATACAGAGCTCAAACAGAAGGAATAAGCCTTAATCAATATATGGCTACAGCACTAGCAACGTCAGTCGGTGTAACCAAAGAGCCGACTCACTGGAGAAAGGCGAGAAAGAACGCTCTAACAGAGATGTAAAGTATGGCAGGGATGGAGAGGTTGAAGAGAAAGTCCCGAGTATGTTATAATAGCTCTTGTTCGGTTCAGAGAACCAAACCTTTAATATCAGTCCTGAGAGGCTGGCAAGGTCGAATGGTCAAGGAACACACTAGCAACATAGCCGGTTCGTGCCAGAACCTCTTGCCAGCATTGAGCAAGAGGTTTTTTTATGTCTGAAAAAGTCATCGCCACCGCCGATGACATCCGGCGCGCCCTCACCCGGATCGCCCACGAAATACTGGAACGGAACCGAGGGGCGGACAACCTGGTGCTGGTGGGCATGCTCACCCGTGGAGCGCCATTAGCCCAGCGGCTGGCCGGCATCATCGCCTCGCTCGAAAACATCAAGCCCCCGGTGGGCAATCTGGACATCGGCCTCTACCGGGACGACCTCTCTCTCCGCGATACCCAGCCTGTCATCCATCGCACTGACATCCCCACCGATATCAGCGACAAGAAGGTCATCCTGGTGGATGACGTCCTCTTCACCGGACGCAGCATCCGGGCCGCTATGGATGCCCTTATCGATCTGGGCCGCCCTCAACTGGTGCAACTGGCCGTCCTGGTGGACCGCGGGCACCGGGAGCTACCCGTCCGCGCGGACTACATAGGCAAGAACATCCCCACCGCTCTATCGGAGCAAATAGAAGTGCGGCTGAAAGAAATAGACGGAAAGGATGAGGTGGTCATTATCACAGAGGGAAGGGGGCAAGCATGAGACCGACGGCGCAAAGAGAAGGCGCTCCTCCGTTATCAGAGACCATACCGGAGATCAGCACCTCGGTATGGAAGCACAATCACATCCTGGACCTGGACGACTTCACGCGGGAGGAGATCGAGCTTATCTTCGTCATCACCGACGGCATGAAGGAGATCCTCAGCAGGGAGATAAAGCGCGCCCCGACCCTGCGGGGGAAAACAGTGGTCACCATCTTCTTCGAACCCAGCACGCGCACCCGCGCCTCCTTCGAGCTGGCCGCCCGCGCCCTCACCGCCGACGTGCTGAACATCACCGCCTCTACCAGCAGCATAGTCAAGGGGGAGTCCCTCCTCGACACCCTGCGCACCATCCAGGCCCTCGGAGCCGATGTGCTGGTGATGCGCCATTCGCAGTCGGGCGCCCCCTATCTGGCCGCCCGCCAGGTGAACATGAGCGTGGTCAATGCCGGCGACGGCGCCCACGCCCACCCTTCACAGGCGCTCCTCGATATGTACACCATGCGGAGCCGCCTCGGTCATCTCAAAGGACGGAAGGTAGTTATCATAGGAGACATCCTCCACAGCCGGGTGGCCCGCTCTAATATCTGGGGGCTGAGCGCCATGGGCGCAGAGGTCGTGCTGTGCGGACCGCCCACCCTCCTGCCCCTCTACATGAACGAGGACAGGGCCAGGGGCCAACTGCCGCGGGTGACGGTGGAGAGCAACGCCGATAAGGCGGTCGAAAACGCCGACGCCGTTATGGCGCTGAGACTTCAACTGGAGAGGCAGGAAAAAGGCCTGCTGCCGGCTGTCCGCGAGTACGTCCGCTACTATCAGATCACCCAGGAACGGCTGGCCCGCGCCAAGCCTGGCGCTCTGGTGATGCACCCAGGTCCGGTGAATGAGGGCATCGAGGTCTCTCCGGAGGTATCCCACGGGGCCAACTCGGTCATCGAAGAGCAGGTGACCAACGGGGTAGCGGTGCGGATGGCCTTGCTCTACCTGCTGGCCGGAGGAAAGAAGCATTAAATACGCTGTCATTGCGAGGCACGCGTGAGTCGAAGCCCTGAGCGAAGCGAAAGGGGCCGAAGCAATCTCATAACGGTGATTTTGTGAACAGACGGCTCTATATTTGCATGATGGCAGGCCAATCATTAATAGAGAGTGCGGCATTTCTACGGAGAACTGTGGGAGATTGTTTCGCGAAGTTTATCCTGAGCCTGTCGAAGGGCTCGCAATGACAGGAGAACCTGGAGGGAGAGAGTTGGAGAGGGAATGACTGATAACTACTCTCAAAGCATTCTTATTACCGGCGGACGGCTGATTGACCCCGCCCAGAAGCTGGACAGGAAGATGGACCTGCTACTCAAGGACGGCCAAGTCTCCTGGCTGGGGGAGGAAGGCAAGGCCCCCTCCCTCCCCGAAGCCCCCACTATCCTGACGGCCAGGGGAAAGGTGGTCTGCCCCGGGTTCATCGATCTTCACTGTCATCTCCGGGAGCCGGGATTCGAGGAGAAGGAGACCATCGCCACCGGAACCAGGGCCGGGGCCAGGGGAGGATTCACCACCCTGTGCTGCATGCCCAACACGAACCCGCCAATAGACTCGCGGGCGATAGTGGATTATGTCATCCAGAAGGCCCGGTCCGAGGGAGTCATCCGCATCCTCCCTATAGGCTGCATCAGCCAGGGACGGCGAGGTGAAGGACTGGCGGAGATGGGTGAACTGGCGGAAGCCGGCGTGGTCGGCTACAGCGATGACGGAGCACCGGTGAGCAACGCCCGCCT
>JAENJB010000082.1 GCA_016844565.1 Dehalococcoidia bacterium | reverse complement strand
GCTCGTCCAATACAGTCCTTATTGTCCTCGCCGCGGCGGTGGTGGCCGGCCTCCTGTTCATGTTCGGACGGAACTGGCTACGAAGAAAGTCAGCCACTCGCAGGCGGACCAAAGGCAGGGTAGTGGGCAGGCAGCAGGCCAAGAAGTCTGTTGCAGCGCGTTTTTGCCCGAAATGCGGCGCCGGATTGGACAGCTCTCAACGCTTCTGCCCCGAATGCGGGACAAAGCAACGTCAGCAGACGGAATAGCGCTCTTCAATCCTCTCCCCCCTTGCGGCGGAGAGTTAGAGAGAGGGGGACCATGACCGATACCCCACCCTCTCCCGTCTAGGGAGAGGGTGGGAAGGGACGGATTGCTTCGCCCTCCCGAAAGGTCGGGATGGGCTCGCAATGACAAAGCCGGTCTTCAGGTTGACACCGCGCGCGGCTTATACACGAAAGAGATTATGAGCAGGGCCACACCCGCGACCAGGACCGCCAGAGTGAATGTCTGCAGCGGACCGAGGAAGTCGCCGACCAGTTGCGGCAGCAGGGCCCGTAGCGCCGCAGGCCCCTCGAACTGCTGAATCATCATGCCGAGGAGAGACTTGGCTGCCAGCACGCCGCCGAACTCAATTGCTCCATAGGTAATGAAGGTCACACCCAACGCCCGGGCTGCACCCCTAACCTGCCGGTGGATGAGGACAATGCCCAGGACCAGTAACAGCACAAAGATTATCAGAGCCGTGTAAATCGTCTGGACGTAACCGACATACTGCCTTGCCTGCGTCAGACGCGCCTCGGCCTCGGCGAGCCCGCTGGCGATCTTGCTCTGCACCCCGGTACCCAGCAACTGCTCATTAATCACTAAGGTCGACGGCACGTTCCCGGTGAAGCCAGCGAAGGCGCTCTCGAAAGCCTGCTCCTGCACGGCTCTGGGCTGACCGGCCAGCTCCGGCGGCGGCGATGCCAGATAGGCAGCCCTGGCGACATCCTTTATCTCTCTCAAGACCGGTCCCACCTGGATTGCCACGTTCAACGTCGGGCTCTTCCCCAGGAGGTAGTCCACGACCGGGCCAGCCGCCAGTTTCGCCTGCTCTTTCATCCACGGCTCCAGACTGGTGACAACCTGATTGATGATGCGGGTCAGGTATTCCATCCCTATCGGACTGCCGGCAGGCATCTGCCCGGCAATCTGCTGGTTGACAAACTGCTGCGCCAGAGCGGCCATGTCCAGGTTATCCACTACATAGACGACAAAGCCCCGGCTGAGTACAGTGTCACCGAGGGTCGCGGCCAGGCTCAGAGCCTGCCCTGAGCGGAACGAAGGATCCTGCTTCTTGCTCAGCAGGTAGTCGTAGACCTGGTAGATAGCGGAGTTAATCTGCTTCTTCAGCTCGGGCTCGATCTTGCCAACAGTCTTGACCACCACGGCCACAAGCTCTTTGGACGTTTGGCCCTGCCCCTGAGCGCCACCACCCTTGGCGGCCTCTTCAACCAGCGAAGATATGTTGATCCGGTCCAGCTCGGCAATAACAAAGCCAGGGTTGAGGACCGTGAACTTGAGAAGCAGTGCGAGACCGAAAATGGTGAGCGACCAGAACAGGAGGAAACACAGGATTACAGAGCCAAAACCCTTGATCACCCTCATCCAGACAGCATCTCCAGGCTATTTCGCCGCAATCTTGCCAGACAGTCCTCTCCCCCCTCGAGGGGGATGGTGGCTTTGCCCCAGAAGTGCGGCCCCCGTGTCATTCTGAGCCTGAACGGAGTGAAGGGGAAGGATCCGCTTCAGGGGCCCCCGGGGCAGATTCTTCGGCCTCCCGATGAATCGGGATGGCCTCAGAATGACATTTAGGGCAAGCCCCATCGAGGGAGAGGCATCCTCTTATCGTATGAGGACTGCTGCAGCCAAGAATTAGCTCCTGTCCTCCAGGTCGCACCGCAGGCACCGGCTGGTCTCCTCTACTGCCTTCTCCCGGTCGTAGCCCAACTCGACGCGCTCGAAGCCGCCAAACCGCTTGTCCACCGCGAGGCAAGGCATAGGCACCCTGGGCTTCTCGCCTTCGACTATAGGGGGCAACTCGGACAGGTCATCCGGAGGCGCCAGGACTTCGCTGATGTCTCCGTTTCCGCCGAGGTACTTGTCAATAGACTGGGCTGCCTGCCTGGCCGCTGCAATGGCCTCGATGACCGAGGCCGGACCGCTAACGCAGTCGCCCCCGGCGAACACTCCCGCCCTGCTGGTCACCAGGGTATCAGCATCCACCTTCAGCACCCCGTCTTTCATATCAAGCCCAAGCTTGGAAGGGAACGCCGCCCTCTGGCCAACGGCGGCGATAACCGTATCATATGACTCCACAAACTCGCTGCCCTTCACCGGCTCAGGCCGCCGCCGCCCGCTGGCATCCATCTTGCCGAGTTGCATCTTCAGGCACTCCAGCCCGAGATGGCTGTTCTGACGGGCTATCTTCGATGGCGCCGTGAGGTACACCAGCTTCACACCCTCCAGATGGGCCTCCTCGACCTCCTCCGTGTTGGCCGGCATCTCCTGCCTGGTCCGACGGTAAATCAGAGATACCTCCTTGGCCCCGACACGGAGAGCGGTCCGCGCCGCATCAATGGCAGCGTTGCCACCTCCGATCACAGCTACCCTCTTGCCCATCTTGACTTCCTTCCCCAGGCTCACTTCCCGCAGGAAATCAACGCATTCCACCACCCCCGGCGTCTCCTCCCCGTTGACGCCCAGCTTGATGCCCTGATGGGCGCCCACCGCCAGGAAGACGGCATGGTAACCCTTCTGGAAAAGCTCATCCACCGACTCCACGCGCGTGTTGGTCTTTATCTCGACCCCCGCCTCGGTGATAATCTTGACCTCTTTATCCAGTACCGACCTGGGCAGGCGGTACTCGGGGATGCCGACCCGCATCATGCCCCCCACGACCGGCAGGCTTTCAAAAACCGTCACCGCGTGGCCTTGCTTGGACAGATAGTAGGCTGCGGTCAGCCCGGCCGGACCGGAGCCCACCACCGCGACCTTCTTGCCCGTGGGACTCGACTTCTTGGACATGGCCCGCCATAGTCCGGTATCGTTCTCCGAAGCAAAACGCTTCAACACCCTGATGGCGATATGCTCGTCCACCTGGCTACGCCGGCACTTGCTCTGGCAGGGAGCAAAACAAACATGGCCGAGGACATACGGGAAGGGCGCCTTCTCCCTGGTCACTGCCGCCGCCTCGGCAAGCTTCCCCGAGCGGATCAGCCGTATGTAGCGGGCGGCATCCATTCCCGCCGGACAGGTATGCGTGCACGGCGCCCCAACCATGCCCCGGCAAGCCACCGCCTCGCAGTGCTTCCGCTTGATATGCTCTTCGTACTCCTGCCGGAAATAGCGCATCGTCGTGATGATGGGATTGGGACATGTCTGCCCCAGGCCGCACAGCGAGGCGTTCTTCGTCGTTTCCGTCAGCTTGTCGAGCAGGTCCAGGTCCGACATCTCTCCCTTGCCCTGACAGATGCGCTCCAGGATAGCCAGCATGTGCTGCGTGCCAACCCGGCACGGGGTGCACTTGCCGCAGGACTCCGCTCTGGTGAACGACAGGAAGAAACGGGCGAGGTCAACCATGCAGGTGTCTTCATCCGCCACCACCATACCTCCCGACCCCATGATGGAGCCGGCCTGCGCCAGGGACTCGAAGTCCACCGGCGAGTCCAGGAAGGCCGCTGTCAGACAACCTCCCGAAGGTCCACCCGTCTGCACCGCTTTGAAACGCTTGTTGTTCGGGATACCGCCGCCAATTTCGAAGATGATCTCCCTCAACAGGGTGCCCATGGGCACTTCCACCAGGCCGCTGTTCGCCACCTTGCCTGTCAGGGCAAAGACCGCCGTCCCTTTGCTCTTCTCCGTCCCCAGGCTGGCAAAGACCTCCGCCCCCTTCAACATGATAAAAGTCACGCTCGCCAGCGTCTTCACATTGTTGATATTGCTCGGCTTGTCCCACAGACCGGCGTTGGCCGGGAAGGGTGGGCGCGGGCGGGGCATGCCTCTGCGGCCCATGATGGAGGCCATGAGAGCCGTCTCCTCCCCGCAGACGAAGGCGCCGGCGCCCTCCATCACATGAATCTTGAAATCGAAGCCGCTGCTGAGGACGTTCTTCCCCAGGAAACCTCTCGCCTCGGCGTCTTGAATCGCCTTGCGCACGCGGACCACTGCCAGTGGATACTCGGCGCGGACATAGATGTAGCCCTCGTTGGCCCCTATCGCATAGCCGGCAATTATCATGCCCTCGACGAGGGAGTGCGGGTCGGCCTCGAGGATAGAGCGGTCCATGAAGGCCCCGGGATCGCCCTCATCGGCATTACATATCATGTACTTTGGAGTGCCCTTGGAGTTGCGGCAGAATTCCCATTTCTGGCCGGTCGGAAAACCGGCGCCGCCACGGCCCCGCAGTCCGGACTTCTTGATCTCCTCAATCACCTGAGGTGGCTTCAACTGCAGAAGGGCCTTCTTCAAACCATCGTATCCGCCCACGGCCAGATAGTGGTCGATATTCTCCGGGTTGATAGAGCCGCAGTTCCTCAGGATGAGCCGGTGCTGTTTCTTGTAAAAGACCACCTCTTTCGAGTGGGCCATCGGCTGGACGCTCACCGGGTCGCGATAGAGCAGGCGGTCCACCAGAACGGCACCCGGGACAAGAGACCGCACAACGTCAGCCGCATCCTCTGGCTTCACCTCGGTGTAAAAGACATCGTCGGGCGTTATGTCTACTATCGGGCCGCGCTGGCAGAAGCCGTGACAACCGCTGAAGTCCACCTCCACATCCTTCAATCCCTGCTTCACCACCTCCTGTTTCAAGTTTGCCAGAAGGTAGTCCGACTTGCCCGAGACACAGCCCGTGCCGCAGCAGACGAAGATCTTCCGACGGCCAGTATTTACTTCAATCATTTCTTCTCTTCTTTTTCGCCGCCGAAAATAGCCGAGACCTTTTGCGGCGTCAACCGCCCGTGGGTATCCTTGTTGATCATCATCGTCGTCCAACGTATATTTCATGTCGGCAGTGTTCTCGCCCTCTTCCACGCCGAGAGTCTGCTTCACCGCTCTCAGCACCCGCGGCCCGCCCTTGACATGGCAGGCCGTACCCCGGCACACCATCACCCGGTTCTTTCCCGTCGGCTTGGTCCGGAACTGGGCATAGAAGGTGAGCACGCCGTATATGTCAGAAGGAGGAATGCCTATCGACTCCGATATCTGGACGATGGCTTCCTTGGGGAGGTAACCGTAGGTCTCCTGGACCTTCTGCAGAATGGGGATGAGCTCGCCGCGCCCGTCTTTGTGCTGGGCAATGATGTCTGCTATCTGCTCGTTCATGCTGCCCCCGGCGCTGAATTATTTAACCGCCTATTCTATCACCAAAGGTGAGTAGCAACAAGAGCGATAACAGCAACAGAGCTTTACCGTAGAGCGTTCATAAAAGGGCGTCTGAGAGAGGCGAAGCCCCTCCTTTTATGTCATTGCGAGAGAAGGAGAGCAGCGTGAGTCAGGCGCGACGCACTTGTGGCCGCAGGCGCTGTTGGTCCTCGATCTTGGCGAAGAAATAGTAATACATTAGCCCCGGAACGGCCATGAACACAGCGGCTATGGAGAAGGCTAAAGCGAAATTGCCAGTAGCCATGATTAATCCGGCCAGGGCCGCAGCCGGGGATCCCAGTATATCGAATGCGGCGTGGATGAGGCCGTTCGTCGTCCCTCGTTCCCTGGTAACCACCAATTCCATGGCCAACTGGTTGCGCAGGGGCATCGAGATACCCCAGAAGGCCCGTTGGAGGAGGAAGAAGAGCACCACCAGGGGCAAAGATGGGATAAAGGCCATGAGAAGGACACAAGGCACCGCAATCCATAGCGCCAGCCAGATCCCTCGGGCTTTGCCATACCTCCGGGTCAGCAGCGGGCCCAGGAAAAGGGTCGCCACCGCAGAGCCGAGAAAGCCAATAGCCATGATGGTTCCAACGCTCTGGTAAGGCAAGAGATGCCCCTCCCTGAAGAAGACACTGTAGAAGGGAATGATGAGTCCGAAGGCCAGTCCGAAAACGACAGCGCAAGCCACCAGCCTCACGATGGTCCCGCGGCTCTGAATGTTCCGCAAGGTAAAGAGCTCTGCAAAGCTCTCAACCATATCCTGCGGTAGACGCCGCTCCCTCAGGAAGAGGAGAGGTATCAGGGACACCAGGGTGAGAGGCAAGGAGATAACCAGAGCCCACCGAAGAGCACTATAATGGGCGGGGATAACCCCCAGAATACCACCCCAGAAGGCGGGCAGAAATCCAGCGGCCATAGAGCCAACGAAGGCCGAGAGCATCAGAAAAGTCGACTCCAGGGCGAAGAGGTGGGGCCTCTCCTCTGGCTCGCTGTTTTCCATGATGAAGGGCCCCGAGGCCACTGCATGGAAGCCATCGCCCATCCCGGAGCCCGCCATGAATATCAGGACCCAGAAGGGATCTAAGGTAAATAGAAGAAAGGCCCGAAACACTACGGCGGAAGAAGACGCTACGACAAAGGTGAACCGCCTCCCCAGCTTATCGGAGAGGAGGCCGGCAGGGAAAGCCATTATGCCGTGGAAGAGGAGGTTTATGGCGAGCACGAGGCCAATGTACTCCAGGTTGAAACCCGCGGCCAGCAGGTACAGGGCGAACATCACTCGCCAGATGCCAGTGCCCAGCGGCTGAAGCGTCGAATCATCTGGAACCAGCCACCGGAACTATGGACAAGCGGCGGTACCCCGGTTAGCCCTGAGCCGGGCGGTTGACGCCCCATGGCAAATAAGTTCACCTCGTTATCTCCTTTTCCGCCAAACACCACAGCCTCTATCTACTGATAAAGACTCCTCAAATAGTTTACCAGGTCCCATACATCATTCTCGGAGAGTTCGTTGCGGTAGGCCGGCATTTTGGCCCTCTCCCGACCTCGAATAATAGCCCAAAACAGGTCCGGGTCACCGCGAGTGATCATCCGATCCCGATTCGTGAAGTCAGGAGGCGGGATGCGGAGGCTGGCTATCTCAGGGCCATCCCCCCTCCCCTTTTCCCCGTGACACACCGGGCAGCCCTTGCTGGAGTACAGGGCGCTGCCCCGAGCCACCGCAGCTACATCACCGGGATATGGGTTCTCAACGCGCTTGCTGAACTCTTGCCAGTTGGCGCATCCGGCCAGGGATAGCAACAGTACCAGGACCAGTACACCCTTAGCAGTGGAAGATAACAATCATCTCTCCTGTCTTATGTCACCGCTTTCGTCTGTCATTGGGTTGGAGGCAGTGGACTGAAGCCGCCGTTTCTGTTCCTCTTTTCTTCTTAGAGACCGCGATGCCCAGGCCCAGAGTAAGAAGCCCGTTAGGAAAAGGCCACCCATCGCTCCCCCGAAGATGGCGATGGTGAGAGGTGTGAGTACAAAACCCTCAGCGACATGCAGTTCGCCTTCATGGGCCACCACCACTCCAGGAAAGGCCGCAGCCAGCAAGGATAGAAGACTAACTAATAATAAGCGCAACACCCTTATCGCCTTCAGCCAACATGGCCATCATACATGGCAACCGCATGAGAGAGACTCGCATATTGGGAGAGGATAGCACATCGCCCGACTCGAGACAATACCCGCCCGAAGGAAGCTAAGTAGATATGGGTATTCCTGCATCCCCTTGACGCCATGATGGCTTTCTCGTAAACTCCAAAAAGAGGTTGCGCAAAGCGATGGCAATACAAGAGTCCGTTACCGATGTCCTGGTGATTGGCGGCGGCACCGCCGGGTGCCTGGCAGCGGTCTCAGCTCGCCAGCAAGGTGCTCAGGTGGTGGTAGCCGAAAAGGCCTCTGTCTCTCGGAGCGGCGCCATGTCCTCCGGGCTGGACCACTACCCCGCCATCCTCGGCCTCGCCGACTGGGACACCCCCGAGGCCTTCCTCAACACCTTCGATACCCACCCCACCGCACGCCCCGGCCTCACCAGCCCCAGGTTAATGGAGGTCTACGCTCGTGAGGTCAAGGGTGTTTTCGACTATATGGAAAGCATCGGTGTGCCGTTCAAGGACGCGAAGACTGGACAGTATGTACGTAGCGCCGGCCCGGGATGGGCGCACCCCTATCTGGTCCATTTTGAGGGCGCTCGCATCAAGCCCATCCTGGCTGAAAACCTGTCCCGCGCCGGTGTGAAGATGTTCAACCACATCCCCATCCAGGGTCTGCTTACCCATGACCACCGAGTGGTCGGTGCCGCAGGGTTCAATGTGAGGACCGGAGACTTCCATGTCATCAAAGCGAGGGCCGTGGTTATCACCACCGGCGCGGTGACCAGGCTATACCCACCGGCCTCAGGCCTTCCCTTCTTGACGGCCACCCCACCCTACAACACCGGAGAAGGACATGTTATGGCCTTCGAGGCCGGCGTTGCCCTCACCAATATGGAGTTCCCTGTAGGCTCCGTAGTACCAAGGGGTTTTGCCGTTCCCTGCATCACCAATTTTCTCGGCCATGACGCCCATCTGACCAACGCCCGTGACGAGAGGTACATGTTCCGCTACCACCCATCAGGCGAGGGGGCGCCGAGGGGCCTGGTGGCTATGGCCACATTCAAAGAGTACTCGGCCGGGCGCGGCCCCTGTAATGTTGATTGCCGCCACCTGCCGGAGGAGACCATCGCCCGCATCAAGCTCGGCCTGCTCAACGAAAAGGCCCTCCTGCTCGAATACCTCGCCGGCCAGGGGATAGATATTGCCCGCGACCCCATCCCCTTCGTCGTGCGCGAGTTCGATTACCTCGCATCGGGTATACTGATAGACGAGAGATGCCAGTCCACCCTGGAAGGACTCTTCGCCGCGGGAGACTGCGTCAACTTCGGGCTGGGCGCCTCAGGGGCATGCACCCTGGGGTATGTGGCCGGACGGGAAGCTGCCCGCCATGCCAGAGTTGCGAACGGCCTCGACATAGACAGACAACAGATAGCTGACCTCAGGGAAAAGACCTTCTCAGCCATGTCCGGTGGAGGAGATCTCCGCTACTCAGAGCTGGAGACCGAATTGCGCCGGTTGATGTACGAGCATGTGGGCTGGCTGCGGGATGCCTCCGGAATGTCTCAGGCGCTCCGCCAACTCGACGACTTGAAAGACAACGCTCGAAAGCTGAGGGCCCGCAACTTTCATGAGCTCATGAGGGTCAATGAAGCCGCCCACCTGGTGGATGTGGCGCAGATGATCACCATCGCGGCCCTGGAAAGGAAGGAGAGCCGGGCAGTGCACCAGAGGGCTGACTTCCCTCAGAAAGACGACCTTAACTGGCGCGGCCTGGTGGTCCTCACCAAAGGGCCCAAAGGAAAGATATCCGCCGCCATCAGACCTGTCACATCGTAGAGACCGTTTGATAACCGCCGCGGCATCCGGTTGGTGCCGTTCGAGGTGAGCCTGTCGAACCACAACGGCACTGGAAACGAGGGGTTCACCCTTCGACAAGCTCAGGGCGAACGGATTGCTGGACGACTTGAATTATGTAAGCGGAGGTGAAAATGCCCAGAACAATCCATCTCACGGTAAACGGACACAAACACGAACTGGCGGTGGAAGACAACCTCACCCTGGCAAGCCTCCTTCGCCACCATCTGGGGCTGACCGGGACCAAGACAGGCTGTGAGGAAGGCCACTGCGGAAGCTGTACGGTGCTGGTCAACGGCAGCCCCCTATATTCCTGCCTCTTGCTCGCCACCGCGGTTGACGGGCAGGCCATCACTACCATTGAGGGGCTGGCCGTCGATGGGAAGCTGCACCCTTTGCAGCAGGCTTTCCTCGATGAGGAAGCCCTCCAGTGCGGTTACTGCAGCCCGGGGATAATCCTCAACGCCAAAGCCTTGCTCGATAAGAACCCTCACCCAACGGAAGACGAGATTCGTTACAGCCTGTCGGGGAATCTGTGCCGATGTGGCCTGTACCAGCGAATCGTCCGCGCCGTCACCAACGCTGCCCACAGCATGGCTGCAAAAGGAGCACGATGATGAGACAGGACATCTTCGAACTGGCCGGGAAACTGGGACGCAACGAACCCTTCGATCCTGAAGACATGAACTCCTGGCTGCTCATAGGGGCAGACAACCGTGTATCTGTTTTCTCAGGGAAAGTGGAGATAGGACAGGGCGGACGCACCGCCCTCGCGCAGATAGTTGCTGAGGAGATGGAGTCGCCATTTGACTCCATTGACGTCTACATGGGCATCACCGGTCTGGTGCCTTTCGACAGGGGAACCCACGGCAGCTGGACCATCCGCATGATGCGGCCGGCTCTCCAGAAGGCCGCCGCTTCTGTCAGGGAAACGTTGCTCCTCATGGCGGCAGAGAGATGGAACCTCCCCCCGGAGCAGTTGCAAGCCAGGGACGGCGCTATCTCCGTCAGGGGAGACCCCACCCGGAAAATCGCCTACGGAGAGCTATCTCAGGGCAAGCCTCTGCCCAAGAAGCTCACCGGCCCACCGGCTACCAAACCGGTGGAGCAGTATCGTCTCATCGGACGCAACGTTCCCCGAGTTGATCTTCCCGCCAAGGTAACCGGCAAAGCGCTGTACGCCGCTGATATGAAGTTGCCGGGGATGCTCCACGGAAAGATGCTCCGCCCGCCGTCCCTTGGCGCCAAGCCGGGACAGGCCGACTTCTCCGCGGCCCGCCGGCAGCCCGGCGTAATCGCCGCCATCCAGGATGGCGACTACATCGGCGTGGTGGCCGAGACGGAGGAGCAGGCAGAAGCCGCCCTGGAGCATATCAAGGTCTCCTATAAGGAACCGGAGTACAACATCAGCACGGAGCAAATCTGGGACTATCTGAAAGCCAACTCGGGCGAGGGGCTGGTTATCAAGGAAAGCGGCTCACCCCAGCACGGGTTTCACCTGGCAGAGAAGATACTCAAAGCCACCTACAAGGCGGCCTACCTCTGCCACGCTGTCATCGAGCGCGAAGCGGCTATAGCCGACGTAACCGGAGACGGTGCGAAAATCTGGATCACCACCTCCGTGCCTTTCGGGGTCCGCTCCGATGTGGCGCTCGTTCTGTGCATGCCGGAAGCCAAGGTCCAGGTGGCGCCCACCGAGATAGGCGGCGGCTTCGGACGCAAGAACGTCGGCGACGCCGCCATAGACGCCGCCCGCCTTTCCCGCGCCGCGGGCCGGCCGGTGCAGGTGGTCTGGTCCAGAGAAGAGGACTTTACCTGGGGACCGTACCGCTCAGCTGCCTTTGTCGAAGTGCAGGGAGGCATCGCCAAGAACGGCGCGCTAACAGCATGGGAGTACCATGTCTACAGCGGCCCCCACGTAGGCGGGGCGCGGGCGCGCTACGGGATGCCCCCGGATGTCAAGCGCGAGCGAGCCGAGGGCCACGGACCGAGGGCGGACTCGGGCATTTCCCGCGCTGTGCTCCCCCTCTACAATATACCTAATCAGATTACCGTCGCTCATGCCAGCCCATCCCCGCTTCGCACCACTTCCCTGCGCTCCCTCGGAGCACCCATGAACTGCTTTGCCCAGGAGTGCCTCATCGATGAGTTGGCGGAGGCGGCTGGTATGGACCCCGTCCAGTTCCGCCTCAGTAACCTTACGGATAAGGATACCGGCCTGCGGGGGGTTATCGAAGCCGCCACCCGCAAGGCATGCTGGAAACCTGGAAAAGGCCCCACCGGCCAGGGCAGAGGATTTGCCTGCAGTCTCGATAGCGATAGCTGGATCGCGGAGGTAGTCGAGGTGGAGGTTGACCGCGCCACCGGCAAGGTGCGCGTCAAGCGCGTGGTGGCCGCCCAGGATAGCGGCCTGGTCATCAATCCCGATGGCGTCCACTCCCAAATGGAAAGCGGCATCGTCATGGGTTGCAGCGCCACCCTCAACGAAGGTATACAGTTCAAGAACGGACACATCCTTAACGCCTCTTATCTCGACTACCCTATCTTCACCATGATGGATGCTCCCACAATTGAATTGGTGATCGTGCCCAACCCGCACATGCCTGCCCAGGGAGCGGGAGAGCCGGCCTTCGTTCCCATTCCGGCTGCCATCGCCAATGCCATCTACGATGCCGTGGGCGCCCGCGTGCGGGAGCTGCCCATCACCCCGGCAAAGGTGCTGGCGGCCATGCCCCACCACCCATCTTGACAGGGAGTCTGAAAAGCCTTATATTAGAAATCAGGCCAACTGACCGGCTAAGGCAGCGAGGCCCGTGCGAACTGAATAGTGACATGCCCGCTTGGATCGGACGCGACCGAGACGGTGAATACTTGGAATCATGAAAGCCTTCTTGGACGGTGTCCGGGAAGGCTTTGGCTTTTTGGGGCGCTGGCGGCGGGTTTGCACAGGGCCGGTTATGATATCGCTGCCGTCTCCAGTCGGAGCCCTGCCTCCGCCGTAAGGCTTTCCCAAGCGGCGGGCGGATGCCCTGTCTTCTTGAATAACCAGGCAGCCGCTGATGAGGCAGAACTGGTCGTTATCACTACGCCGGACGGCGTGATCCCGCAGGTTGTCTCCGAGGTGCGGTGGCACTCAGGGCAAAGCGTAATCCATTGCAGCGGCGCCGACTCTGTGGATACTCTCGACCCGGCCCGGAGAGACGGCGCTCAGACCGGTGCCTTCCATCCCCTCCAGACCTTCGCCACCGTTGAGCAGGCAATACAGAACTTACCCGGCTCCACGTTTGCTCTCGAAGGAGAGGAACCATTGCTCGGCATGCTGAAAGAGATGTCCGATGCCCTCGACGGACACTGGATACAACTCAAACCCGGCGACAAAGTCATATACCACGCTGCCGCGGTCATCGCCTGCAACTACATGGTGACCCTGGTCAAGCTGGCCACCGACCTCTGGCAGACCTTCGGCGTTCCTCAAAAAGAAGCTACGCGCGCCCTGCTACCCCTCCTCAGGGGCACACTCAACAACCTGGAGGCCGTCGGCCTGCCGAACTGTCTTACCGGACCTATCGCCCGAGGTGACCTGGGAACAGTACAAAAGCACCTCCGAGCTCTCGGGAAGTCAGCCCCCGCGCTGCTTTCCACATATAAGGAACTCGGCACACAGGCAATTCCCATTGCACTCGCCAAGGGTAAGATCGATGATGCGAGGGCCACAGAACTGAGGGCCTTGCTGGAGCATCCGGGAACGGCCGCCGACAAAGCGGCCGGAGAAATACTGGTTGGGGGTTAGCGAACGATGAGAATGATGTTGAAGAGCAAGATTCATCGCGCCAGGGTTACCGACGTCAACCTGGAATACGAGGGCAGCATCACCATAGATGGCGAACTCTTGCAGGCGGCCGACATCTTGCCCTACGAACAGGTCCAAGTAGTGAACGTCAATAATGGCGCCCGATTTGAGACCTACGCCATAGAGGGTGACAAAGGCTCCGGCGTTATTGCCGTCAACGGCGCGGCAGCCAGGCTGGTAGCCAAAGCAGACACGGTCATCATCTTCAGCTACCACCCCATGCCTGACGAGGAGGCTCGGCAACACCACCCGAAGCTGGTCTACGTTGATAAAGAGAACCGGCTGGCGCGCCTCGGAAGCGAGATTAAGGCCCTGTCCTGGGTATTGTAACAGGGAGCGAGCGATGCGAGTAACGATTGACGAACTCAAGGAGATGAAGTCCAGGGGTGAGAAGGTCACTATGCTCACTGCTTATGATTATGGCATCGCCAAGCTGGTCGATGAGACGGGCATCCCTCTCATCCTCGTGGGCGACAGCCTCGGCATGGTGATGTTAGGCTACGAGTCCACTATTCCGGTCACCATGAATGAGATGATTCACCACACCAAAGCGGTGGCTCGTGGCGCACGGCACGCCCTTGTAGTAGGCGATATGCCCTTCATGAGCTACCACGTCACTGTCGACGACGCCCTGCGCAACGCCGCCCGCTTCATCCAGGAAGGCGGCGCTCAGGCGGTCAAGCTGGAGGGCGGAGAGACCGTGGCCGAGAAGGTGAAACGCCTTGTGGAATGCGGCATTCCGGTAATGGGCCATATCGGTCTGACGCCACAGTCGATACACCAGCTTGGTGGCTTCAAGGTCCAGGGAAAGACCCTCGAGGCCGGCCAGCGTCTTCTGAAGGACGCCAGGGCCCTGGAGGAGGCTGGCGCCTTTGCCGTCGTTCTCGAGTCGGTGCCGGCCCAGCTCTCAAGTCTGATTACCGCCCGGTCAGCCATTCCGACCATTGGCATAGGGGCCGGCGCCGGATGTGACGGTCAGGTGCAGGTAATCAGCGACCTCCTCGGCATCTACACAGACTTTGTGCCCCGCCATGCCAAGCAGTATGCCCGGCTCGCCGAGACCATCAAACAGGCAGTCGGAGAGTACATGGGCGAAGTAAAGTCAGGAGCTTTCCCCACCTCCAAGCAGAGCTACTCCATAGAAGAAGGCGTTGTCACGGAACTGGCTCGGACCTCCTGAAACGCCTCCCTCCGAGGTGAAACGGTGAAGGTCATCAAGACCATCGCTGAAGCGAGGGCTCTAAGACGGCAGTTGACTGGCAGCCTGGGTTTCGTCCCCACCATGGGCTATCTGCACGAAGGCCACCTCACGCTTGTCAGGCACTCCAGGGCTGAAAACCGGCACACCGCTGTCAGCATATTCGTCAATCCCACCCAGTTCAGCCCCAAAGAGGACTACCAGAGCTACCCGCGGGACGAAGCTCGTGACCTGGCCATGCTGGAGGCGGAACGGACTGATTTCGTCTTCATGCCGTCAGAGGAGGAGATTTACCCGCGTGCCTTTTCCACCTGGGTGGAGGTCACCAGGATTACCGACCGCCTCGAAGGGGCTGTACGTCCGGGACATTTCCGCGGCGTAGCCACCGTGGTGAACAAGCTATTCAACATCATCGAGCCGACGCGAGCCTACTTCGGTCAGAAGGATGCGCAGCAGGTCACCGTAATTCAGCGCATGGCCGCCGACCTCAACATGAATCTGCAAGTGGTTGTCGCGCCCACCGTCCGGGAGCCAGACGGGCTCGCCATGAGCAGCCGCAACGTCTATCTCACGCCGGCGGGACGAAAGGCTGCTCCCGTCCTCTTTCGCTCACTCCAGTTGGCGCGAGAGATGTGGGCAAAAGGCGAGAAGGATGCCGGGCGGCTGCGCCAGGCTGTGACAGCCCATATCGAGGCGGAGCCGCTGGCCAGGCTGGACTACGTCAGTGTCGCTGACACCGAAACCCTCGAGGAGCTGTCAGTCATTGACCGGCCCGCTCTCGTGTCGCTGGCGGTGAAGTTGGGAAAACCCAGGTTGATGGACAACATTCTACTGGGCTAACGACGCACCAGCGCCAGAAGCCCTACCGCTGCCACGAGAGACAGCCCGGCCCCCACAAGGAACGGCGCTGCCGGGCTCACCGCCTGCCAGAGAAATCCGGCCATAAGGCTGGCCGGCAGGAGGCTAACTCCCACGGCGCCATGGTAGATTCCGAACGCCGTACCCCTTCTCGCCCCACCGGCCAGGTCGGCCACAAAAGCCCTCGCCACACCCTCCGTAGTTCCATAAAACACGCCGTAGATGGCGAAAAGCAGCCATATTTGCCACAGGGAATTCTCCCCGGCGAAAGCAAAACCGAGATATACCAGAATGCTAAGGCCCCAGCCCATGAGCAGCACGGTCTTTCTGCCCAGTTTGTCGGATAGCACGCCTGCAGGCACCGAAACGAACGAATATACCAGATTGAAAGTAGCCAGCATAAGCAAGGTTATGAAAACCGAGCCGCCTCGCTCCTGGGCCCGCAGGATAAGGAAGGCATCGCTGAAATGGCCCAGAGTGAAGACCACCATCAAACCAATGAATATCTTGAACCGGGCGTCGAAGCCGTTCCCGGCTACTGCCACTGGCGGCGGATCATCTCGTGGCACACCGGCGGTCTGGGTGACAGCTTTCCGGCCTTTCTCCCTCACGAAGAAAAACATCAACATCGCCAACAGCGCCGGCACTAGGCCAAAGATCACCAGCTTGCGAAAGGTCTCTGCGGTGAGCTCCAGCTTCTGCCCTTGAGTCAGAAGCACAACCAGGGCAGCCAGCAATATTCCCAGCAAGGCGCCGGCTGTGTCCATCGTCCGGTGAAGGCCGTAGGCCTTGCCGCGCTCCGCAGGTGTGATGGAATCGGCTATCATGGCATCTCGGGGCGCACTGCGAATGCCCTTTCCCACCCTGTCGGCAAAGCGCACCCCCAGCACAGCACCCCAGGCAGTCGCGAAAAGCATGAACGGTTTGACGGCGGTAGAGATGCCATAGCCTACTATCGTGATCCATTTCCGCTCACCCGCTCTGTCACTCAACCAACCACTGAAGAACTTCAGCAGGGTGGCCGTACTTTCGGCTATGCCTTCTATCAGACCGATAAAGGGAGTAGCCACGCGGAGGACATTGAGGAGGAACAGGGGCAGAAGGGTGAAGATAAGCTCGCTACTGGTGTCGGTGAAGAAACTGACCAAGCCCAGAAAGAATACATTGGGATGGAGCCCGAAAACCCTCTTCGGCGCTGTGGACGGGGATGCGTTTTCCGTCAAGCGAGCCCCCTTCAGCAGCCTGCCCCTTCCCCCGTGAGGGAAGGGGCAGGCTATCAGACAAACAACCTTTTCCTTGCGCTGCTATTCAGCAAACAGCAGCTATACTTCGAGCCCCACCTTGTGACCATCATGCATGGCATTGAACGCCTTGCGCGGTGCCACGCAGTCGCCCGCAGAGCGAACGTCCTCTATGGCTGCCTCAGTCTCCAGGGCCTGCAGCAGGTCTTTCCGAGCATCCATGCCCACCGCCAGGATGACGGTGTCCGCCGGAACGGTCTGCTCCTGGCCCTCCTTCTTGACCACGATGCCCCCATCGGTAATACGCTCCACTGTGGTCTCCAGAAGGAGCTTGACCTTCATCTTCGAGAGCAGCTGCCGATGGCCCCAGATGTTGAAGGAGTTGACGTCCTTCCCGATCCTCTTGAACTCCTCTACTATGGTGACCTCCTTGCCCTGCTCGGCCAGCCATTCGGCAGTTTGCACACCGATTTCCTTCCCACCCCAGACCACCACCTTCTGACCGACGGGCGACTTCCCTGCCAGGATGTCAGTGCAGGTTACCACATGCTTCTTGTCAATTCCGGGAACATGCGGTATGGACGGGGTAGCACCGGTGGCAACCACCACTGCATCCGGCCTTTCCTTGACGACAAGGCCTGCGGTAACTTCCTTCCCCAACTCCACCTTGACCCCCAGCTTCTTAAGCTGGGTCTCAAGGTACTTCACATCATCGATCCACTCGCTGCAGTTCGGCGCTTTGCCGAGAAGGTTGAGCTGACCTCCGAGCTGGTTCTCCTTTTCGTACAAGGTGACGTTGTGCCCTCGCATGGCGGCAATCCGGGCGGCCTCCATACCGGCGGGGCCGCCACCCACCACGATGACCTTCTTCTTCGTCGCTGCAGGCTTGATCTGGAAAGCCGGGTCCCACTCCCGCCCAACACGGGGGTTTATGGTACAGGCCATGGAGACATCCATGAAGACACGGTTGAAACAGCCCAGGTTGCAGGCCATGCACACGGCTATATCCTCGGGGTGACCCGATATCACCTTGTTCGGTATGGCTGCATCAGCGATGCCGGTGCGGCACATCTCCCAGTAGTCCAGTTTCCCCTCTTTGATGGCTTTCTCGACCGGCTCCGGTTTGTTCAGCCTGTAGGCCATGGCAATGGGCACCTTCACCGCCGCCTTGAACTGGGCCGCGTTGCCCAGCCAGCCGCCAGTGGGAATCTCGTTGGTGATACATGGCCGCACCGACTCGTGCCACCCTACGCTGAGGCTGATCAGGTCGACCCCGTGGCCTTCAAGTATCTTGCCCATCTGGACGTACTCTTCGTCGGGGTTCCCGCCCTCCATAAAGTCAGTGGAGTTCAGTCGAATAGCCAGCGGCATTTCGGGGCCGATCGCCTTTCCCACGAAGAACCGCACCCTGTTCTCCACCGACCCACCGTATTTATCAGTGCGCTTGTTGGTATACTGGCAGAGGAAGTTGGAGATAAGATAGCCCACTATGCCGCACACCTCGACAATATCGAAGCCGGCTTTCTTGAAGCGGCGCGCCGCCTGCCCGTGAAGCTCGACAAGCTCTTCAATCTCGGGGATGGAAAGCTCCCGCACCGTCTGGTACCGGGGTATGCGGGGAGGAACGGCTGACGGCCCGACCGGCTGGACGTCGTGGCTGATATACTCGCCGGGATGGGCGTAGCGTCCTGTGTGCATTATCTGGCCGACCACCACCGCGCCGGCGCCCTTGATGGCTGAGGCGAGTTTGGTCATGCCGGGGATATCCTTGTCGTCAGCGCAGCTCATCTGGCCGGGGTAACCTTTGCCCAGGATATGAGGATAGGCCCCGCCGGTGGTGACCATGCCGAAGCCACCCTTGGCCCTCTCGACCAGATAGGCGATCTCCCGCTCGGTCACTGTACCATCCTTCAAATCGCAGAAGTTCGTGACTGTAGAAGCGTACTTGGTCCTGTTCTTGATGGTCAACTTGCCCACTTTGCCTGGTTTAGCTATGTTCTCGAACGCCATTGTCTTACGACCTCCTAATGATTATTGGAAATATCATTGCAGAACCTGACTGGGACGGGTTGGGCAGACTATCACCTCCCTCGATACTGGACTGTAGTTTTGATTTAGCCCGGTTTTCGGATGGAGAGGAATGAGACGGGTTTCATCCGCCCGCCCGGTGCTGCGAAACAGAGATTTATATCACTTTTTATAGCTAAAGTCAAGCGGAGCATCACCGAGGTGTTGCGCTCCGGCAGCCAATCGACATCGCGTGAAAGTCCTAGCGGCGCAGCCCGTTGAACCTTCTCGAAAAGATATGACGAATGAGGTAGCCCCTGAGAGCACGCCACACGCTGTCCATCTCGCGCCTCTC
>JAENJB010000081.1 GCA_016844565.1 Dehalococcoidia bacterium | reverse complement strand
GGTCTGGCCCAGGTCAGGCAGAGGGTGGACTCGGTCCTGAAGGGCCTGCGGGAGAGCTACAAGGACGAGACAGTGGTGCTGGTGTCTCACAAGGTGGTGTGCAAGGTGATGGCGCTTTTCTTTCTGGGGCTGGACAACTCCCGCTTCTGGCAGGTGGAGCAGGACCTTTGCGCCATCAACATATTCTCGGTCGCTGAGGACAGGTCATTCGTCATGCGGATGAACGATACCTGTCATCTGAGAGACCTCGGGGCCTGACATGTTTTCCGTCGCCCGGGTAATAGCCCTGCTAGGGAATGAGTACCCTTCGGTTCCGGCGCAGACGGATCGCAGGAGGCCGCCCCTCGACGAGCTTATTCTCACCATCCTTTCTCAGAACACCTCTGACGTCAACTCTCGCCAGTCTTTCCGGCGCCTGTGGTCCCGCTTCGGCTCCTGGCAAGCGGTGGCCGGGGCCGGCGCCGCTGCAATAGAGGAGGCCATCAAGCCCGGCGGGCTGGGGCGGGTCAAGGCAGAGCGCATCAAGGTTGTGATGAAGAAGATATCGCGTGAGCGGGGGGAGCTGAGTCTGGACTTCCTCGCACATCTGCCGCAGGAGGGGGCCGGGGCCTGGCTGCGGCGTCTGCCCGGAGTCGGCCCGAAGACGGCTGCCTGCGTTCTGCTGTTCTCTCTCGGCAAGCCGGCCCTGCCCGTGGACACCCACGTCTACCGGGTGGCGAGCCGGCTGGGCATGCTGCTTCCGAAGGTGTCAGCCGAGAAGGCGCATGATATACTAGGTGGGCTGGTTCCGGCGAAGGACGTCTACCGGTTCCATGTGCTCCTGATTGAGCACGGGCGGCACCTCTGCAAAGCTCAGCGTCCGCAGTGTTCTCGCTGCCCGTTACTGATCGGTTGCCCCTACGGGGCGCTCCAGATAGAAAAGCAAAGGGAGGTCTAAGTAACCTGATATGAACAAGGTCGTAATCGTCAGCGGTGTGAGGACTGCCATCGACGACTTCGGTGGCGGATTGAAGGACGTCTCCTGCCTTGAGATGGGGAAGACGGTCATTCAGGAGGCCGTCCGCCGCGCCCGACTGGCTAAGGAGGATGTGGACGAGGTCATCATGGGCAATGTCCTGCCCACCGGTCTGGGCCAGAACCCTGCCCGCCAGGCCATGCTCATGGCGGGTCTGCCTTTTGACGTTGGCGCTCTGACCATTAACAAGGTCTGCGGCTCCGGTCTGAAGGCCATCATGCTCGGCACCCAGGCGATAGCCCTGGGAGACGCCGACGTGGTCGTGGCCGGCGGCATGGAGAACATGTTTCAGGCCCCGTACTATTTACCTCAGGCCCGCGGGGGCTACCGGCTATGGGATGGCAAGCTGGTGGACGGCATGGTGCACGATGGCTTATACGACATCCTGAACGACTGGCATATGGGGATAACGTCGGAGAATGTGGCCGAGAAATACAACGTCAGCCGCGAGGACCAGGACCGCTTCGCTGTCAACTCATATCTGAAGGCCCAGAAGGCGTGGGCCGAAGGCAAGTTCGATGAGGAGATATATCCGGTGGAGATACCGCAGAAGAGAGGCCCTCCAGTCCTTTTTACCAGGGATGAGGTGCCGCAGCGGGAGACCAGCATGGAGCAGCTCGGCAAGCTGCCGTCGGTGTTCAAGAAGGACGGCACGGTGACCGCTGGCAACTCCTCCAAGATAAGCGGTGGAGCGGCGGCGGTGGTGCTGATGAACGGTGACAAGGCCGCGAAGCTGGGTATCCCTTCCCTTGGCAGGGTGGTAGCCTATGGCTCGGCGGGCATCGATACCAAACTGGTGGTGGCCGCGCCCATATTCTCTATCCCCAAGGTGCTGAAAAAGGCGGGTCTGGAAGAGAAAGAAATCGATGTCCACGAGATAAACGAGGCCTTCGCGTCGGCCACAGTGGCCACCATGAGGCAGCTTAAGATAGATGAGGGCAAGGTGAACCTGCGCGGCGGGGCCATTGCCCTGGGGCATCCCATCGGTTGCAGCGGAGCGAGACTGGTCGTTACCCTGCTCAACATCATGAAACAGCGCGGGGCGAAGCGCGGGATGGCCAGCCTCTGCCTCGGCGGCGGCGAGGCCGTATCTATGATTGTGGAGAGGTAGGTGGGAATTCAAAAAGCGACTCCGTTCCTCTTAAGCGAGGTTATTTATTTCTGTCATTGCGAGGAGCGTAGCGACGAAGCAATCTCAGCGTCTCTATTTCATGTGTGTCGATGAGATCGCCACGGCCTCAGCCTGCGGCTGATGGCCTCGCGATGACAGCGATGGTTTGAGAGAATTGGGTTATGGCTAAAGTGAAAGTCGGCATTATCAATGTGACGGGCTATGCTGGCTCGGAGTTGGCGCGCCTGCTCCATCAGCACCCGAAAGTGAGTCTGGTATCAGTGACCGGGCGAAGCAATGTCGGGCAAGGCTTGGGCCAGGTCTTCCCTCACTTGACCGGGTTGGGCCTGACGTTGGAAAAAGAGCTGGGCGATGTGGATGTCGCCTTCTCCGCCCTTCCCCACAAGGCCAGCGCCGGGGAGGTGCTACCGCTCCTGGAAAAGGGAGTCAAGGTGGTGGACATCAGCGCTGATTTCCGGTTGAAGGACCCAGCCCTGTATCGACGCTGGTACGATTTCCAGCACCCGTCGCTCCCATGGCTCAGGAAGGCCGTCTACGGTCTGCCCGAGCTGCACCGCTCACAACTGGCCTCGGCCCAGTTGATCGCCAACCCAGGCTGCTACCCTGTCTCTGCCATCCTGGCTCTGGCGCCTGCCCTTCGGGAGGGGTTGATTGAGCCGGATGTGATTGTCGACAGTAAGTCGGGCATCTCCGGGGCCGGTCGTACCCTGGGGCTCAATGTCCATTTCGCTGAGGCCAACGAAAGCGTCTGTGCCTACTCCCTGGAAGGGCACCGGCATCTGCCGGAGATAGTCCAGGAGTTGGAGACCCAGCGTCCCGGCGAATCACTGGCCCTGACCTTTGTGCCTCATCTCGTCCCCATGACCAGGGGCATCCTGAGCTCGTGCTATGCACGGCTGGTCAAGGGCAAGCTCTCACCGGATGAGAAGGGCATGGATGAGCTGAGGCAGCTGTATAAGGACTTCTACCGCGGGGAGCCGTTCACCAGAGTGGTGGAGGTGCCACCGCAGACCAAGCATACCCTGGGGAGCAACCTGTGCCTCATCTATCCTACTCTGGACCTGAGAACGGGAAGGCTGGTGGTCATCAGCTGTCTGGACAATCTGGTAAGAGGCGCGGCAGGTCAGGCCATCCAGAACATGAACCTCATGCTTGGCTACCCGGAGACTACCGGGCTTGAGGGCATAGCCGTTTACCCCTAGCTTCTGCTCTGCTATACTTACCAATCCCGCCCCCATCGTCTAGTGGACTAGGACAGCGGCCTTTCAAGCCGTCAACACGGATTCGAATTCCGTTGGGGGCACCAAATCAGCTCTTGCCTATGCGGAACATTTTGGTGCCGCAGACGGGACACAGACCCTGAGTGGCTGGACGCTTGTTCTTCATCACTATCGGCTTTGGATTCTTGATCTCTCTTTTGGTTCTGCACTTCATGCAGTATGCTTTCACTCCGGCCTCCTTTTTTATTGGCAACTCGATGCGGCGGACCTCTACCTGCTGCTTGATACTGCCAACAACCTCTCGCGCCCATTTGCCTGCCCCACTCGTATCGTTGGGTGCGAAGTTCTTACGAAACTTATGGCTTTTACTTTCCGTGGTGAACATTACCTTCTCACCATCCACGTTGATGAGGAGTTGTGAGGGGTCATTGTCTGTCCTTTGGATGTTGAGGGTAGCCACCACCATACCATCACCACCCCGGGCAAAAGTGGCAGCAATTTTCATGATATCCGTCACCTACAGTCTAAGATTGAACTGAAATCAATCTCACCAAGTACCGATTACCTCGTTCGCATTTTAGCACATCGGCACAAATGTTCCTGACCTCAGCAGTCCTCCCGACTTGAACTCCCGCCTAGCTATACCCGTCTGCCGCGCCAGTAATTCACCGGCTCGGAGCCCATCGGCCGGGACCTGCCGTGGGTCGCAAGCCGATACAGGGCAGCTACAATGATGCCGGTGATGAATCCCCCGATGTGGGCGAAATAGGCCGTGCCCCCGGTCTGCACCGACGGTCCCAGTGAGCCGACCCCTTCAAAAAACTGCAGCAGGAACCAGAAACCGAGGAGGACCAAGGCCGGGATCCGGACAACGGTAATAAAGAAGAAGGCCGTGACAAGCGTCTTTATCCGGTTCAATGGGAAGAGCACCAAGTAGGCTCCCAGGACACCGGCAATGGCGCCGCTGGCGCCGATCATCGGCACCTGCGCTGCTGTGTTCACTATTATCTGCAGCCAGGCCGCCGCGGCCCCGGCTGCCAGGTAAAAGAGCAGGTACCTGAGGTGTCCGAATCTATCTTCGATGTTGTCCCCGAACACCCACAAGAACAGCATATTGCCCAGGAAGTGGAGCCAGCCGCCATGGATAAACATCGAAGTAACTATGGTGGCCCAGTTTGGAATGGGGGAAGCGATATTGAAGGTACCCGCCTGGGTAACAAGCGAACTGAAGTAGGCGCCTCGTCCCAGCTCGGCCGGTATGAGACCGAATTGATAGGTGAAAATAAGAAGCCCCGGCTCGTCGATTACCAGTTCGTAGACGAAAACAGCGGTGCAGAGAGCGATGAGGGTCACGTTGACGAAAGGGCGGCTGCGCCTGACCGTGTCACCGTCGGAGATGGGTAACATCGTATTTCTAGCCTTCCGGTCGAAATCGAGGCGGACCGCTTGCTCTGACTGTCAGTGTCCCCAGCCTACCCCTGGGGTGCGTTGCTCCAGCCCTGCATGAGCTTCTTAATCTGCTCCGCCATGCGCGGGTTGGCGCGCAGGCGCTTGACGAAGATGGGGCAGCCCTCCAGGATCATCGCCTGGGCTGAAGAGGCCAGCGCCGAGAGCAGTTCCTCGCTCACCATCCCTCCCCCGGCCAGTGAAGACTGCATCTGCTTCGTCAGGTCGTCGGCGCTCAGCCGCATGGGCAGCACGCAGGACTTGTACCAGGAGCATTCCTTGCACTGGATTACCGAGGATGCTTCGTCCAGTATATCTTCCACGGCCTAGCTCAGTTTCGCTATTTCCCGTCGCTGGTCTTCCAGGGCTTTTTCATACTGCTGGTCGAGGCTCGCCTGCGCGCGGTACCACTCCTCCTGGAACTCGGGCTGTCCCTCCACGTTGATCTTTGGTCTGCCTCCGAGCAGCCGCTTCTCCAGACCTCCGGTCTTTTCGTTCAGCCGGGCTTCGAAGTCCTGTTTCAGCTGGTTGAAGCTCTGCTGCCTCGCCTGTTCGTAGTAGTTGAAGAGTTGCTCCAGCCTGGCCACAATGCCATTGAGTGCCTTCTTGTTTTCCTTGAGGATCTGCAGCCCCGCCATGGCGCGCCTGGCGGTCTGTTTGGACCTGTTGTCGCGTGGAAGAGCTATGTTGCGCAGGAATATCTCCTGGGCGCCTTCGATGATGTACTTGCGTACGCCAGTGCCCTTCAGCTTTGTCAGCTCGGCCTCCAGGTCATTATTGTCCTCGCGGAGATAGCGAGCGGCTATCAGGTTGCCGCGGGGCAGAGAATCAAGCCGCTTCAATTCCTCCGGCGATAGCGTGCCGAGCTTTTCGGCCCTTTTTTCTCCCAAAGCTATTCCTCCCTACCTGGTAGCTACTCTGGCATCGGCATTAGGCGTGGTTGGCTTAAGCTGGTCCCAAAGGGCCTGGTAAGAAGGCGAGGTAATGCGCCCGGTAGCCATGTAGTAGCCGTCTTCTTGCTGGCCAAGCTTGTCGACATAGTAGTTGGAGCGCCTTTCCACTATGCTGAAGCCGTACTTGGTGTAGAGAGTCTGAGCCAGCCTGTTAGATACCCTGACCTCGAGGGTGAGATAATCGGCCCGGAACTGAAGCGCCTGCTCGATCATCGAGCGAAGCAGAAGCTCCCCGATGCGCTGTCGCCGGTATGACTTGCGTACGGCGATATCAACGATGTGGCATCTGTCTCGGTCCTTCTCCATGCCGACATACCCTGCCCTCCGGGGGATGGTCATTGATAAAGAGGTCTCTTATCCAGGACAGGGGCCACGGGACTCCCCTGCTCGCCGGCATTTCGGCGCCAGTGGAGCAGGAGTTTCCATCATCTGCTTGCCCCCCGCAGGCTACAAGAAACCACTGCCTGTCGGGATATCTGAGCGAGCGCTTGAAGCTCGGTGGAGACGGCTCCTCGGGAAAGGCTTCGCGGGCGATGGCGTCCACCTGCGACACATCCTCTTTGCGCATGGGACGGATATGGACTTCACCCACCGGGTCTGCTCCTGCTCATAGTCAGATACATGCGGTCTTCCCCGAAACTGCAACGATGCGATGTTATTCTAACATATTTTTTCAATCTTTCCCCGTCATTGCGAGGAGCCCCGACGTCTCGGGGCGACGTGGCAATCTCGACCACGTAGGAGGTTTGAGATTGCTTCGCCCTTGGCGATGGCCAATGGGCTCGCAATGACGTAGGAACCGTCGCATGACGAGTTCCGACGAACCTGATGAGCTGATCAGATTGGAGCTATCTTTTTGCTTTTTCATCCGTTATACTGGATGCACAGGATAATACCAGACTGGCTCTTGGCCGCAGGGGGTTGTCAGGTGCAGGAGGAAGAAGGCCTGGTTCGAAGGGCGCAACAGCAGGACCAGGCAGCCCTATCCGAGATCTTTGAGACCTATTTCGATAGGTTGTACCGCTATGTGGTTCTCCGGATAGGAGACCGCGCTGAGGCAGAAGATGTGACTCAGCAGGTGTTTATGAAGGTCTTGCGGTCGCTGCCGGGCTACCGGTGGACTGGGACGCCTTTCTCTGCCTGGCTGTTTCGCATAGCGCGCAATCTGGTGATTGATTATCATCGGAGTCGACACAGGACAAGAGAGTTGTCTCGCGAAATAGTGGACTCCGGGGATGGCAGGGACCCCGTTCAGATGGCCGAGGACAGCCTCGCACTGGACGAGGTAAGCCGGGTCTTCCCCATGCTCACCGAGTTGCAGCAAGAGGTGCTGCGGCTCAGGTTTGCGGGCGAACTCTCAGTGGCCGAGGCGGCCCGGGCCATGGGCAAGACCGATGGAGCGGTGAAAGCACTACAACACAGCGCGGTTGACGCGTTGCGCCGAATTCTGGGCGAGGATAACAAGAGAACGAACCATGGACAGGAAGGTAGAGCAGGCCTTCGAGGAGTGCCTGGAGCGCCTGGCATCGGGCGAGAGCCTGAAGCAGTGTCTTAGGACGTATCCTGAGCTGGCTGAACGACTGGAGCCATTGCTCACGGATGCTCTTGCGCTGAGAGGGGTGCTGGCGCAGTCGCCCAGCCCCGAGTTCCGTGCTCGTCTGAAGACTCAGTTCCTGTCCACCCCTGAGAGGACGAGCCAGCGAAGGGTTCGCTTTACTTGGGGATGGGGGAACCGATTGGCTACCACCGGCATGGCGGTCCTTGTTGCCATAGCGTTGGGTGGCAGCGCTATCGTAGCTGCGGAGCGCATCCCGCCCGACAATCGCCTATACGAGGTGAAGCTGGCCACCGAGAAGTTCAGGCTGGTGCTGGCCGGTTCGGACTCTCAGAAGGTGAAGCTCAATGCCAATTTCGTCGACAACCGGATGGCGGAGCTCACCTATGTCGTGCCGGAGGGCAACCCGGACAAGATCGAGCGGGTGGTCAAGATACTGGACCGCAACCTCGAAGGGATAAGGTCGGTGGCCCAGGTCGGCGCCGCTGCCGCCTCTCTTTCCGAGTTCTATCTGCCCGAGTCGCCAGAGTATGATATAGAGAAGGATGAATTGCGCCCATTTCTCAGGAGCTACGCCAGAAAACACAATAAGGAATTGCGGCAGTTGTTCGTTGAATCTCCAGCCTCGGCGCAAAAGCCGATGCTCGATGCTCTCCGCCTGACCTGGGCCAGCTATCGTTCGGCTCTGGAGTCGGTTGGCGAGGACCCGGACATAGTCTCGAACTAGCCGGCGTGAATTTGGCAGTCCGTTCCTCCCTGAGCTTGTCGAAGGGCGACTGTCGATTGCATTGGGGCCGTTGTGGTTCGACAGGCTCACCACGAACGGTACCAACGTCGTACTACTAGGCGGGCTGCAAAAAGCCCGCCTTTTTTGTCCCACTGTGCTAACCATTCCCCACCATCTTTCGTTATACCAAAGTATTGGAATACTCAAAGGAGTGAAGACGATGAGCTCTGATGGTCTGCTGCGCAGTGTTCTTGACTGGCTCAGGAAGTGGCTGGACATGCTGGCGCCGGTCCGGCCTCCCAAGCCGGTTGCCCAGGAGGTTAGGCCTGATAGATAGAGTTCGCGAAGTTGTTCAGCGATGTCATGAGAAAGGAAACGGCTTCAGATGAAAATAAGGATGAGGATTGTTCTCGCAAGCCTGCTGGCGGTGGTACTTCTGGGTGGTCTCCTGATTGGTGTTGTGGGGATGGGACAGGTCGCCGCTCAGACGCAACCGGCCAACCAGCCGTCAGCATCCTTCGTTACCCGGCTAGCAACCAAACTGGTGGTTGAGCAAGCGAAGCTGGAGGCTGCCATAATCCAGGTGCAGAGGCAGAAGACGGAGCAAGAACTGAACGAGCGGATGCAGAAGGCCGTGGCCTCTGGCAAAATGACTCAGGAGCAGGCCGACAAGTACAAGTCCTGGTGGCTGTCCCGTCCCGATCTCGGGAGAGCGGCCCGGCTTAATGGGCTGAGAGGGCTAAACGATGAGTTCATTACCAGGATAGCGGCCATCCTGGTAATCGATGTCGCGAAGCTGAAGACCGTTGTCACACAGGCTCTTCGGGAGATACAGGATGAGGCGGTTGCTCAGCGACTGCAGCAGGCGGTCACCCGGGGTAAAATGACCCAGGAACAAGCCAATACTTACAAGTCCTGGTGGCTGTCCCGTCCGGAGACTGCCATTCGCGGGTTCTTAGGTTCTATGGGCCACGG
>JAENJB010000080.1:7731-12948 GCA_016844565.1 Dehalococcoidia bacterium | reverse complement strand
ATGGCTACCTTGCTGCGCCGCCAGCTCCGCGCATGGCGGTCGACGCAGATGTAGGAAGCGTTGAGTTGCCCGCCGACGAACCAGCGGGCATAAGGGGGATCCCATTCCAGTACTTTGTCCCAGGTCTTGAACCAGTCGAGGTGGCGCGCCTGCTCAGCCCAGAACCCTTCCGGGTCCTCCACGGAGCGGCGGTGGAGCTCAGCCCGTTTCTGGGACGGCCAGTATCGAGACTCGAATGGTAGGGAGGAATCCTCCACAGTTTACCTCGGCGAATACTTGCTTTTGGGAAACAAAAGGAACTCTAGCATCTGCCTTGTCTTCTGTCAAAGATTGTGTTGGAGATGCCGAAAGGTGGAAAAGACCTCTCCGCAGAGGTTATAATCGGGATTGCCTGTCAGCACGGATAGGTCGGAGGTCGTTTATCAAGAGTGTTTCAGAGGGGCGAGACCCCTTTAGAAACATCTACCCTCTCCCTGAAAAAGTGAGAGGGGCGGGTCAACAGACTTCTAGAAAGGGACAACTGAACTATGGATGGCCGTAAGAAGAAAAGGCTGCTCACCGGAGACCGTCCCACAGGACGTCTTCACCTGGGCCACTGGGTGGGCAGCCTGAAAAACCGGATCAGGCTCCAGGACGAATACGAGTGCTTCTTCCTCATCGCCGACTTGCACACCCTGACCACGGCCTATGAGGACCCTTCGAAGGTGAGGGACAACGTGCGGGAGTTGATGCTGGACTATCTCAGCACTGGCATCGACCCGGCCAGAAGCACCATCTACCTCCAGTCCGAAATCCCCGAGGTGACCGAGCTTTTCACCTTCTTCATCATGCTGGTGACTGTCAACCGTCTCCAGCGGGTGCCTACCCTGAAGGACGTCATGCACGACCTCAAGATAAGCCAGCCCTCTCTCGGTCTTCTCTCCTATCCGGTGCTCCAGGCGGCTGACATCATGATGGTGCGCGCCCACATCGTGCCGGTGGGAGAGGACCAGGCTTCTCACCTGGAGGTGACGCGGGAGATCGCCCGCAGGTTCAACCGACTGTATAAGCATGTTTTCCCGGTGCCGGCGACGCTCATCGGCGACGTGCCGGTGCTGCCCGGCATCGACGGGAAGGCCAAGATGAGCAAGAGTCTGGGGAATGCTATTTACCTCTCCGATGATACGGACACGGTGCGGAGGAAGGTGAGTCAGATGTACACCGACCCGACGCGCATTCATGCCACCGACCCGGGGCACGTGGAGGGGAACCCCGTCTTCACCTACTACGATGCCTTCGACCCTGACAAGGCGGAGGTGGAGGAGCTGAAGAGGCTCTACCGCCTGGGCAAGGTGGGCGACGTCCAGGTTAAGAAGAGGCTGGCTGAGATTCTCAATGCCTTTCTGGACCCGGTGAGGGAAAAGCGGGCCGGGCTGGCTGAACAGGGCAAGAGGCTGGACGAAATCCTTCGCGAGGGGACTGAGAAGGCCAGGAAGGAAGCCCAGACGACCCTGTCCCTGGCCAGGGAGGCCATGGGGCTGGGCCTGCCCTAGCTGTCTCTGGTCGGATGAGAACGGGCGATTTCGACTATGTGCTGCCTCCTGAGCTGATTGCCCAGACGCCGTTGGAGCCGCGCGACCGCTCCCGGCTCATGGTGCTGGACCGCGCCGCGGGCACCTGGGAGCACCGCCATTTCTATGACATGGTCTCCTACCTGAACTACGGCGACCTCTTGGTCTTCAACGACAGCCGCGTCTTGCCTGCACGCCTTCATGGCACGAGGTCAGGCAGCGGAGGGAAGGTGGAGGTCTTGCTGCTTCGCCGTCTGGAGCCGGGGCTCTGGGAATGCCTGGTGAAGCCTGCCAAGCGCCTCAGGAAAGGGGCGGTCATCATGGTAGGTAAGGGAACCGGTCAGGCTGCCGTAGAGGCCGGCCTATCGGCGGAGGTGGTGGATGAGAGAGATGACGGCATCCGCCTGCTCCGCTTCTCGGATGAGAGCCGGCTGGAAGAGGCGGGGGAGGTGCCTCTGCCTCCGTACATTCACGAGCCCCTGGACCAGCCGTCCAGGTATCAGACGGTCTATGCGCGGGTGGACGGCAGTGCGGCGGCGCCCACCGCCGGGCTTCATTTCACCCCCGAGTTGCTGGAGACTCTGAAAGGCAAGGGGGTGAAGCTCGCCTTCGTCACCATTCACATTGGCCTGGACACCTTCTTGCCTGTCCGGGTGGAGGACCCCTCTCGGCATCCCATCCACCGGGAGTACGGCGAGATTGGGGAGCAGGCAGCCCTGGAGATCAGCCGGGCGAAGGCCGAAGGGCGGAGGGTCATTGCGGTGGGCACCTCGACGGTGCGTCTCCTGGAGCATGTTTCCTCGCTTTTACCCATCAATTCCTGGAAGGGCTGGGTGGACCTCTTCATCCTTCCCGGTCACACCTTCCGCGTGGCGGATGCCATGATGACCAATTTCCACCTGCCGCGGACTACTCTCCTGATGCTGGTCTCCGCCTTTGCCGGCCGGGACTTCATCCTGCGTGCCTACGAGGAGGCCATCCGCCAGCACTATCGCTTCTACAGCTTTGGCGATGCGATGCTGGTGCTATAGTATGGTTGAAATTTAGCACAAGGGTTAGTACAATTACTGTAGAAATGCACCAGGAGGATGCTATCAATGTCCACTCGCATTGTCACGGTAAGTGAGCTCAAGGTAAAACTTGGCGCTCTGATGGCTGAACTGGAGGAACAGGGAGTGCCGCTGTACATCACCCAGTATGGAAAACCAAAGGCCGTGCTCGCCCGCTACGATGAATATGAGGCGCTGCTCAAGAAGCTGGAGGATTTGGAGGACTTGATGGCTATGAAGGAGTCCCTTTCAGCACCTGAGAAGGAAGCCATCAGCCTGAAGGATTATGAGCGTCGGCGAGCGGCCCGTGTTCGAGGTTAGGCTTCGAAGCAAGAGGGTGCAGCGGGAGATGGACGGTTTGCAGGAGACTGACCATCAGCGTGTGCTATCCAAGCTCAGGGGACTGGCTGATGAGCCCAGGCCGCAAGGATGCGAGAAGCTGTACGACGACATATATCGGTTGAGGGTCGGAGATATCCGGATAATCTACCTTATTGATGAAGGTAACAAACGGATCGAAGTCGGGGGAGTCCGCCGCCGGAGCGAGAGAACCTATAAGTGCATCGAGGACCTGTTCCGGTGAATGAGGCTATCCGCCACCCTCTCCATGGTGGGAATTACCGGCTCCATGATGTCGGTCGCTCTCGGTATCCTGGCAGGGGGGCTGACGCACTACCTGTATTTCTACCGAACAGTCTAACCCGGGGCAAGTGTCCGGGCATTGACCCCCTTTTCGTGTCATAGCCTAAGACCGGGGACTCCATGTTGGCCATTGCAGGTAATGAGCAAGTGTGGCAGTAATACCAGGAAGGGCGGTGCCATGACTGAGCGCTTCACCACCGTCACCGCGAAGGGCCAGGTCACTATCCCAGGCAAGCTAAGGCGGGCGTTGAACATCAAGCCTAAGGACAAGGTGGCCTTCGAGCTAGTCGATGGGGAGATCCACCTGCGGCCGGTGGGCTCCCGCGTGATGGCGGGCTACTGGGCAGTGAAGCCGAAGAGGAAGCCTGAGGACTTCCGCAAGGTACGGGGAGATGTGGAGGAGGAGATGGGTAGAGCAGCTACTCCCAAGACAAGCACAACTGCTGCAGCAATCTCAGGACTCAGTCTGAAACCCTCATCTTGAACAAACGTATGGCATTCTTCGTCGTCTGCTCAGCCAGCGTAGCTTCCTCCATGCCCCTTATCTCCACTGCGGCTTTCAGTGACCGGCGCACGTCCTTTGGCGCTGAGGTGTACTTGACCTCCATGCCGTACCGGACCGGAGAGTCGGTCTCGAGAAGCAAGCCCGTCAATGGCGCCTCCCTGACCGCCCGGCGATGCTCGGCGTGATATTCCGCCGCTGGAGTGGCCGAGACGAAGTATCCCCGGGCGATGATGTCGCGGAGCACGCTGGAAGGGCCGGTGTACCAGTGAAAGACGGCCTCCTCTATCCCTGACTCCGCTGCCACGGTCAGTGCGTCTTTCCAGGCGTACCGGCTGTGAATAAGGGCGGGTTTGCTGTGTTTTCGGGCTAATTCCAGCAGATCTCGCAGAACGGCCTGCTGGCGCTCTTTGGAGGCGAGAGCCCTGACTCTTTTGTCGTAATCCAGACCCACCTCCCCGACGGCCACGGCTTCATGTATGTTGTCCTCAATCTGGCGCAAAATCCGCTCCACCCCGGCGGCGTCTATCTGCCCTAGCTGCCAGGGGTGCAGTCCCAGGGCGGGATAGACAAGGTTCTTGTATTGGTGGGATAGCTCGATCACTTTCTCGTTGGACTCGTAGCTCATGCCGACGGCGACTATGGCCACTACGCCGGCATCAGAAGCCTCTCTGATAGCTCCAGGGAGGTCTTCGATTTCATCGAGGTGGGCGTGAGTGTCTATCAGATTCATCAATCTCGCCCCCTTAATCCCCCTCTCCTTTCAAAGGAGAGGGGGAAACCGGGTTTTCAAGAGGGCCATCGGCCCTCTTGAACGCTCCAAGTTTAGACGCTCCGCTATTAAACCGCCTCATTCAAACTTTTGCAAGGGGAAAGCCTAACAGATAGAATATACAGTTTACACCCTGAATCTGAGGAGACTTGAATGACAAAGATGTTCTTCCGGCCCCTCGAGGTGGGGCCTCTGGGTGCCGACTGCTATCTG
The DNA here is from genome assembly GCA_016844565.1 of Dehalococcoidia bacterium. Classification (GTDB taxonomy): domain Bacteria; phylum Chloroflexota; class Dehalococcoidia; order JAENJB01; family JAENJB01; genus JAENJB01. Next base: position 8,220 of record JAENJB010000080.1, on the reverse strand, counting down.
GTTGGCTGTGAGGTTACTAAGAAGGGGCTCATCATTGACCCCGGTGATGATGCTGCCTCCATCTTGAGCCATGTCCGCAAGCTTGGCCTGGAGGTCAAGCTGATAGTGGCTACGCATGCGCACTTCGACCACATAGTGGCGGTAAGAGAGGTGCAGCAGGCTACCGGCGCCGACTTTGCGGTCCACTCGGCTGAGGCGCCTTTGCTGCGGTCATACGGAACGGGCACTGCCATGTCCTTCGGTGTCACCTTCCAGGCGCCTCCCCCGCCGGACAGGCTGCTCAGCGATGGAGAGGTGCTGGAGGTAGGCGACCTGCGCTTCAAGGTGCTGCACACCCCGGGCCATAGCCCGGGCGGCATCTGCCTCGAGGGGCACGGCGTGGTCTTCACCGGAGATACCCTCTTCAACCAGGGAGTCGGGCGGACGGATGCCCCCGGGTGCAGCCATGAGAAGCTGATAGAAAGCATCCGCACGCGGCTGATGGTGCTT
>JAENJB010000080.1:0-7689 GCA_016844565.1 Dehalococcoidia bacterium | reverse complement strand
GGCCGTGAGCGCCGCGCTAACCCATTTTTGAGGAGCAGTTGAACGATCTTGGAAGCAATCCGCCAGTTTTCCCTCTCCCTTGACGGGAGAGGGTCAGGGTGAGGGTGAGCATGGCATCATGTCCCCCTCTCTCCTTCGACAGGCTCAGGACAGGTTCTAACTCTCCCCCTCCAGGGGGAGAGTACACGATTACGGATTGCTTCGCTTCGCTCGCAATGACAAGAGACTTTACAGGACGAAGAGCGGGCTGAGCACCAGGGTGATCGTAGCCAGGAGCTTCACCAGGACATGCAGGGAAGGCCCCACCGTGTCCTTGAAGGGATCGCCAACGGTGTCCCCCACTACAGCTGCTGCATGGGTTGGGGTCTTCTTGCCGATGACGTTTCCCTGCTCGTCCTTCATCTCGCCCGACTCGATATACTTCTTGGCATTGTCCCAGGCGCCGCCGCCGTTGTTCATGAAGCTGGCCATCATGATGCCCGCGATGGTGCCGACCATCAGAAAGGCGCCGATGGACATAGCGGCGTCATAGCCCGGTACCAGGTTGAGAAGCACGCCCACCACGATCGGCATGCCCACCGCCAGGACGCCTGGGGCGACCATGTTGCGCAGTCCGGCTCGGGCGGTGATGTCCACCGCCCTGGCGTAGTCGGGCTTGGCGGTCCCTTTCATGATGTCAGGGTTTTCCCGGAACTGGCGCCTTACCTCTTCGATAATCTTGGCAGCCGTGTTGCCCACGGCGCGCAGGCCAAGGGCGCTGAAGAGGAAGACGAGCATGACGGCCAGCATGGCGCCAACGAATACCTCCACCCGGGCGATGTTGATCACATCGTAGGTAGCTACTCCCTTCAGGTCCCTGACCTTTTCAAGGTAGGCCTGGAAGAGAAGGAAGGCGGCCAGGCCGGCTGAGACCATGGCATACCCCTTGGTGAGGGCTTTGGTGGTGTTGCCGACGGCATCGAGTCTATCGGTAACCTGGCGGGCAGTGCCACCCACGCCGGCCATCTCGATGATGCCGTTGGCGTTGTCGGTGATGGGGCCGAAGGTATCCATGGCGAGGACGTAAGCGGCGGTCATGAGCATCCCCATGGTGGCGACGGCGGTGCCGAAGGCTCCTCCGTGCTCTTCCATGCCCTGGGAGCCCAGCCAGTAGGAGAGCAGTAGTGCGATGCCGATGGTCAGGGCGGTGGCCAGTGTGGTCTCAAAGCCCACCGCTATGCCCGCGACGATGTTGGTAGCGGGACCGGTCCGTGAAGCCTTGGCCTACGACGCTGGCGAGGATGCCCACCAGGCCGGCCCAGAAGTACCACATGTTGTGGAACATGATATTGGTGGCGATGTACATGCCGATGATGCTGAGGATAATAGCCACGTAGTAGCCCCGGTTGAGGGCATTCATTGGGTTCTCTTTCTCATTGCCGCGGACGGCGAACATGGCCACCATGGTGGCGATCAGTCCGAAGGCGCGAACAACCATCGGGAAGAGGATCCAGGCAGGATTCTTGGTGACGGCGTAGATGGCGATGCCGAGAATCATCGCCCCGATGTTCTCAGCCGCTGTTGACTCGAACAGGTCGGCGCCGCGGCCGGCGCAGTCGCCCACGTTGTCGCCGACCAGGTCGGCGATGACGGCGGCGTTGCGGGGGTCGTCTTCGGGAATGCCGGCCTCGACCTTGCCCACCAGGTCAGCGCCCATGTCGGCGGCCTTGGTGTAGATACCGCCGCCCAGTTGAGCGAAGAGGGCCACGAAGCTGGCTCCAAACCCGAAGCCGACAATCATCAGGGGAGCCTTGTCCGGATTGGCGGCGCCTCCGTAGAGATAGAACATGGCGCTGACGCCGAGGAGGCTGAGGGCCACGATGAGGAATCCGGAGACGCCGCCGCCGCGCATGGCGACGGTGATGGCATCGCGCAGGCTCTTCTGGGCGGCGCTGGCGCAGCGCAGGTTGGCGCGGACGGCGATATGCATGCCGATGAAGCCGGAGACCGCGGAGCAGAAGGCCCCCACCATGAAGGCAATTCCGGTTTTGATGCCCAGGTCAAAGCTATGTTCGAAGTAGCCCAATAGTATGCTGAGGATAACCGCTACTATGACTGATAGTATGCCAATGGTAGTATATTGTCGCCGCATGAAGGCCATCGCCCCTTCGACGATCATGGCGCCGATTTCCTGCATCTTGGGGGTGCCCTTGTCCCGCCGCAGCACATCGCGGGCGAGGTAGATGGCGAAGAGGATGGCCAGGATGCCGGCTATGGGTACGATCCAGACTATTCCCATAAGCGCTTCACTGTTCCTTTCCCAGATTTGATTTGGACTCCCAAAAGATGCTAATTCTATCGCCAGTGTGCTTCCCACGTCAAGGGGTGGCTCCAATAACTTGCGCCAGGCCCACGGCTCGGCTATCATGTCCTTTCCCACAACATGATTCGAGGTGAGAATGGAGTGAAGGGGCAGCCCCTGGAGTGGCGTGATGGTAGGTTGAGAATCCTGGACCAGACCCGCCTGCCGCACCGGCAGGTGTGGCTCGAGATGGACGGCTACCGGGACGTGGCCGTGGCCATCAAGGAGATGCGTATACGCGGGGCGCCCGCCATCGGCGTGGCGGCCGCCTACGGTATTGCCCTGGGGGCCAGGGACATCGCCGCCGGTGATAGAGAGGATTTCCTGAAAGAGCTTGATGGCGTCTGCCGTGAGATGGCAGCCACCCGCCCGACGGCGGTGAACCTCTTCCGGAGCGTGGCCAGGATGAAGGCCACTGCGGTGGGCGAGAAGGATGTGCTGCAGACCAGGAAGGCTCTGCGGGCAGAGGCGGAGAGGATACATCAGGAGGAGGTGGAGGCCAGCCGGCGGCTGAGCTTCCTTGGGGCGGAGCTGCTGAACGATGGCGATACGGTCCTCACCCACTGCAATACCGGCGCGCTGGCCGCGCCCGGGTACGGGACGGCCGGGGGCGTTGTCCTGGCAGCCTGGGAGCAGGGCAAGAAGATAAAGGTTTTGGCCGACGAGACCCGGCCCTATCTTCAGGGGGCCCGGCTCACCTGCTGGGAACTGAAGCAAGCTGGCATCCCGTGCACGCTCATCACCGATAGCATGGCCGGCTATTTTTTGGGCCAGGGCAAAGTCAACTGCGTCCTGGTGGGCGCCGACCGCATTGCCGCCAGTGGCGATGTGGCCAACAAGATAGGCACCTACGGGCTGGCGGTGCTGGCGGCGGAGAACGGGGTGCCGTTCTACGTGGCGGCGCCGGTCAGCACCATTGACCTGTCCACCCCGTCAGGGGACAAGATAAACATAGAGCAGCGCGACCCCCGGGAGGTCACCCATTTTCAGGGACGACGCGTCGCACCGGCGGGCGTTGAAGCGGCCAATCCGGCCTTCGACGTGACCCCCCACACCTATGTGAGCGCCATCATCACCGAGCGGGGCATAGCCAGGGAGCCCTATGTTACGAGGTTGAAGGCGCTGCTATCCCCGTCATTGCGAGGAGCGTAGCGACGAAGCAATCCGCCCACCCTCTGTCATTGCGAGGCACGAAGTGCCGAAGCAATCTCGGTGGGGATGGGACGGATTCTTCGTTCTGCTTCGCGAACTCAGAATGACAACAGGGTGGCTGGATGCTCTGGCGAAGGAGTTTTAGAGCATGGCTCAGGCGAGAATCGGAATCATCGGCGGCACCGGGCTCTACGATATGGAGGGCATGACCGGTATCGAGGAGGTGCACCCGGACACGCCCTTCGGGAAGCCCAGCGACAGCATCGTGCTGGGTAGCCTGGATGGAGTAAGGCTGGCTTTCCTTCCCCGCCACGGCCGGGGTCATCGCCTCAATCCCGGCGAGGTGCCTTACCGGGCGAACATCTTCGCCCTGAAGGCGCTGGGGGTCGAGTGGGTCATCGCCATCAACTCCGCCGGCAGCTTCAGGGAGGAAATATGCCCCGGCTCTCTGGTTATCCCGGACCAGATCATCGACCGCACTACCCGCCGGACGGGCACCTTCTTCGGAGAGGGCATGGTGGTCCATGTCTCGTTTGCTGATCCATTCTGTCCTGATCTGAGCGATATTCTCTACCGCGCGGCCGTGGAGGCAGGGGCATCGGTGACCAAAGGGGGCACGTTTATTTGCATGGAGGGCCCCCTTTTCTCCACCAGGGCGGAGTCTCGCCTCTACCAGTCCTGGGGTGCCAGCATCGTGGGGATGACGGTGCTGCCCGAAGCCAAGCTGGCCCGGGAGGCGGAGCTTTGCTACGCCAGCGTGGTGTGCGTCTCGGACTACGATTGCTGGTTGGAGCGGCGTGAGCCGGTGACCGCGGAGATGATTATCGGCGTGATACGGCAGAATGTCAGCACCTCAAAGAAGATTATCAAGGTGGCCTCCCAGCTTATTCCGTCGCGGCGCAGCTGCGAATGCAAGGAGGCGCTGAAGACGGCCATCGTCACCGCGCCGGAGTACATCCCGGCGGAGAAGAAGAAAGAACTGAAGCTTCTTATCGGGAAATACGTGAAGTAGAGGGCGTTCATTTGATTGTTATGAGAATAACCTGTCAGCAGTTTCCTCTCCCCTGGAGGGAGAGGATTAAGGTGAGGGGGCTCCGTTCACCCTCATCCTAACCTTCCCCCGTCAAGGGGGAAGGGAATGGAGGACGTCATCAGGCTCCAGTTTGGTTGCTTACCCACCGCCATCGGCAGCATGCCGCATGCAGACCCTCGCCAGGCCTGCCAGCAGGTCGTGTCCTGTCTGCCTTCGATTCCTGTCTGGCCACAGTTGCCGAAGCGCTCTTTCATGGAGAACATGTATGTCCAGTTCAGCGACGGCTTCCCCAACCTCGTGCTCGACCGCAAAGGGGAGCGTATATATGTGGACCGTTCGGCGGACCTGGCCAAGGGCCTGGAGAAGCTGTACGGCGACTCTCTGGAGAACAGAAGTGACGATTACGCCATCACCGCCGACTATGCGGCCGGCCTGCACGCCTTCCTGGGCATGAAGTCCGGGCGCCCGGTAGCGGTCAAGGGGCAGGTGACCGGCCCGGTTAGCTGGGGGCTGACGGTCACCGATCAGGAGCACCGCTCCGTTCTCTACGACGACACCCTGGCTGATGCCGTGGCGCGGCATCTGCGTCTGAAGGCCAGGTGGGAGGAGAGGGCGCTGGCTGCGCTGGGCGCTCCCATCATTATCTTTCTCGACGAGCCGTATCTGTCATCCATCGGCTCGGCCTTCACCCCTGTCTCCCGGGAGTTGGTGGGCAAGCTCATCGGCGAGGTGTTGAGCGGCATCGAAGGCATCAAGGGGGTCCACTGCTGCGGCAATACCGATTGGTCTGTGTTGTTTGATACTCCATTAGATATTCTCAGCTTCGACGCCTATAATTATGCTCAGTCGCTCAGCCTCTATACCGAAGGGGTAAAGGGCCTGCTGGACAGGGGTGGGAGCATAGCCTGGGGAATCGTGCCCAATGAAGAAGAGGCGCTGGCACGGGAATCCCTGAACAGTCTTCAGGACCGTCTGGAGGAGGCTATGTCGCCCTTTACCCGGAAGGGAGTCCGCTTCCGCCAGATGGTGGAACAGGGCTTGCTAACCCCCTCGTGCGGCCTTGCCTCCCTATCGCCCGAGGCGGCGAGGCAGGCGCTGGAGTTTCTGGCGGACCTTTCGGGCAGGATGCGAAAGAGGCTTTAGAAGCCTTCAGTCCCTTCCCCCTCGACGGGGGAAGGTTAGGATGAGGGTGAACAATCGGAGCCCCCTCACCTTAATCCTCTCCCTCCGGGGGAGAGGAAACTGCTGAAAGGGCATTTTCATAACAATGACGGTTAAGATCAAAGGAGGTGTTTGTGAACAAGAACAAGCAGGCGGCTGATCAGAAGCATCGTAAGAAGAGGATGAAGACGAAGGAGAAGTTGAAGGCAGGAGCTGCTCTCCGGACGAGGAAGTAGCCCCGGTGAGCAAAGCCTCGCCAGAGATGCCCGACCTGGTGAAGGCGCTCCTGCAGCCTGAGTCCTATCCCCACCGCCCCGAGCGGGTGGAGATGGTGCAGACTCAGATGTCTTTTCTGTTTCTGACGGGCAAGTACGTTTACAAGGTCAAGAAGCCGGTCAACTTGGGCTATCTGGACTACACTACATTGGAGAAGCGCCGCCATTTCTGCCTTCAGGAGGTGGCGCTCAACCGGCGCCTGAGCCCGGACGTCTATCTTGGCGTAGTGAATGTGGTACGGGGAGAAAGCGGCTTTCATGTAGAAGGGGAGGGGGAAGTTGTGGAGTATGCGGTCAAGATGCTTCAGCTTCCCGGGGAGCGGATGATGGACGGCCTGCTTCTCAGGGGTGCGGTCTCCCTTGAGATGGTGAGCAGGTTGGCAGAGAAAGTGGCCCGCTTTCATCAGCAGGCAGAGTCCGGCCCGCGCATCAGCGCCTTCGGCGGACTTGACATAATTACTCAGAACAACGCGGAGAACTTCGAACAGACGCGGCCCTATATCGGGCGCTCGATCTCGCAGGAGATGTTCTTGCGGCTCCGGTCCTGGACGGAGCGGTTCATCAGGGAGAAGTCGTCGCTCTTTGATCGGAGGGTGCAGGAGGGGAGGATCAGGGACTGCCATGGAGACCTCCACTCCGCTCACGTCTGTTTCACGGATGGCATCGTCATCTATGATTGCATCGAGTTCAACGACCGTTTCAGGTATGGCGACGTGGCCTCGGAGATAGCGTTTCTGGCCATGGATATGGACCACAAAGGGCAGCCGGGCCTGGGGAAGCACTGGGTGGAAAGCTACACGGAGTGCAGCCGGGACAGCGGACTTCCGGAGATCATCGATTTCTACAAATGCTACCGGGCCCACGTGCGGGGCAAGGTGGAGAGCTTCAAGCTCGATGACTCGCATATGTCTCAGAAGGAGAAGGACGCAAGCCTTGCCCTCAGCCGCCGGTACTTCGAACTGGCCTGGCACTACGCCGGGCTGGGCCCCGTACTTATCATCATGACCCCTGGTGGTGGTCTCCTCCGATGTGGTGCGCAAGGAGCTGGCCGGGGTGCTGCCGAAGGAGCGCCATTTCGAGCCGTTCGGCGAGGGCATCTATTCGACCGATTTCTCGGAGCGGACTTATGGGGTGCTGTTCCTGGAGGGGGAGAAGGTGCTGGGTAGGGGAGAGTCGGTGATTCTGGACGCCTCGTTCAAGAAGGCCGCCGAACGCCAGAAGGCCGGGGAAATCGCTCGGAAGAAGGGGGCGGAGTTCCTGGTGGTGGAGTGCCGTCTGGCGGACGAGCGCCTGTTGAAAGAGAGGCTGGAGGGCCGGGCCAGAGCGGGCTCGGTGTCCGATGGGCGGTGGGAGCTTCTCGAGGAGCAGAAGCGTGATTTCGATATGATATCCGGCCTTCCGGAGCTGAGCCATATAGTCGTCGAGACCACCCAGCCGGTGGAGCAGGTGGTCGACCGAATACTGGCGAAGCTGGGGATAGAAACCAATCCTTCGTGACTATTTGCATGAACGACGAATATCGGCTTTCTTGTCATTCTGAATTCGCGAAGCAGAATGAAGAATCCGCTCTTGGGATCGAGAGGAGGGGCGGATCCTTCGGCCTCCCGACACGTCGGGATGGCCTCAGGATGACATTTGAGGAGGAATGTCCATATGAGCATCAAGGATAGCGACGTCAAGTCCCTCTCGTTGTCGGATGCCGGTGTGCTGCGCATAGAGTGGGCGTC